>NZ_JBSVWN010000008.1:0-148666 GCF_054071325.1 Pseudomonas sp. SDO5215_S409
AGCCAGTCGGGAAACCTGACTTTTCGAAATACCGGACATACCCATGGCCTTGACCAATTCGTCCACCGAACGCGTCGAGACGCCTTGGATATAGGCCTCCTGGATGACAGCGGCCATGGCCTTCTCGGCGGTGCGTCGCGGCTCGAGGAAACCGGGAAAGTAGCTGCCCTGGCGCAGCTTGGGGATCTTCAGATCTACGTCGCCGGCGCGAGTTTGCCAGAGACGATCACGGTAGCCGTTACGGCTGTTTACTCGGTCAGGGCTTTTGACATCGAACCCCGCGCCGCAAAGGCTTTCGACATCGAACTCCATCATGCGCTGGGCAACGAACTGAATCATCTGCTTGAGCAGATCAGCGTCTGCCCCTTTCTCAACCAACTCGGTCAATGCGATAGTGGGCTTGGTCATCGTGGTTTCTCTGGTGAGTGTTTGGTCTTCGTAAACTCAACGTTAGCCAAGAACCATGATGACCAACCTCTTTCGCCCAAAGGGCGCCTTCGGTTGGTTCAGTTACACCACTTCCAGGGACACGATCCAGCGGGCGAGTGAGATTGGGCAACTATTACCGCATAACTGGCCAAGACCAGTATTGAGTTAACTCACGACGAAGGACAGATGATGCTTATCATATTTAGCGGCCTTCCAGGAACCGGAAAAACCACTATTGCCAAAGGGCTGGTCGATACGGTGGGCGCGTTCTACCTGCGGATCGATACTATTGAGCAGGCGATACGAAACTCTGGTGTACTTGCCCAAGGCGTAGGGCGCAGCGGTTACATGGTCGCTAATGAGCTTGCACTGAGTAATCTTGATCTAGGGCGCAACGTCGTCGTTGACTGTGTAAATCCAGTGATCGAAAGCCGAATGGCCTGGAGCGAAATCGCCTCAAGGGCTGGCGTTAGATTGATGAATGTTGAAGTGATTTGTTCGGATAAAAATGAACATCAGCGACGTGTAGAAACGAGATTGGGCGATATTCCCGGGCTGACTCCACCAACTTGGCAATCTGTGTTGGATCACGAATATGAAGCGTGGGCTGAAGCACCGTTTACGATAGACACAGCTGTGACTTTACCAGCTCAAGCCGTATCAATGCTCGCTGAACGCCTACTGACCGTTGTGTAGGGTGCGCTAAGTGCGATGCGGCAAGTTGTGATTGCGGGACGCTTACAAACCAGATACGGCTATGAGCGCTTGGCCGCTCGAACTGGCTGTTTGCCGGATCGCTGCGCAGTGGCAAGAGGGCGGCTGCAATCATGAGCCTGATCCAATCGGCGCGCATGAATGGGCATGATCCGTATGCCTATCTCAAGGATGTATTCACGCGCCTGCCGACGTTGGGGGCTAACCGCATAACGGAATTCCTCCCCCAGTGGTGGGCTCCGGCTTAAGGCGAGAGATAACGCAACTGGATCCTCGCAGTCGGATCAAACTTTACGTGCCATCAACAGCATGGAAGCAGCTGCGGACAACAAGCCCGCGCAACAGCGATTAAAAATCTTCTTACCTCTAGGCTGGGCGAGCCAGCGGCGCATGTGTAATCCGATATATGCGTAAACTCCGATGGCAATCCATTCTAGCCCGAGGAATAGCATTCCAAGCACAGTGAACTGGGAGCCGATATCCGCAGCCGGATCAACAAATTGCGGTAGAAAAGCGGTAAAAATCAGAATGGCTTTGGGATTACCTGCGGCAACGAAGAACTCCTGCCTTGCAAGCTCCCAGAGCCCGACCCGGGCGCCTTCTGACTCAACGTCTTGCTGCGGGGCAGCACGCCATAGCTGATATGCCAAGTAAAACAGGTACGCAGCACCGACTATTTTGATGCCATAGAAGACCAGTTCAGAGGTTTGCAGTACGACAGCCAGACCCGCCGAAGCGAGTGCAATCATGATCGCGAAGGCTAGCAAGCGACCAGCGCCTGCAATGCAGGAGATGCGAAGCCCGTACCGGGTTGCATTGCTAATAGACAGTAAATTGTTGGGGCCAGGCGCCATATTCAGCGCTAAACACGCGGGTAAGAATAACGCTAGCGTCGTAAGATCCATATACATCTCCAAACCTTTCTGCGGTTGATGGTAGAGCTTGAGCTTAAGATCCGCGACTTGGCGGGACGCTTACGGCTCCCCCGCAACGCGGGCCGGTCTACCGCCCAAAGAAAAGCCCCAGCGTTCGTGAGAACCCTGGGTTTTTGTCGCGTTCAGTTTGGATTGAGCACAGCCTGTGCGGCCCCCGACGTGTAGCGCTATCGTCGGGCAGGTCCGATTTTCTAGCCGTTTTTGGCGCGAAGCGACTGGGGTGCAGTTACCCCCATAAACAAACACCATCGCAGGCCAGCCACCTCCCCTTTCGAGTGGACTTGCCCGCGACGGGCCGCGTCAGGCCAGGCTTTTGCTGACCACTTCAAACACGTCGCTGGACAGTTCACCCGACGCGCGGATGCGCTCCAGTTCGCCCTTCATCAGCGCCTGCCGGGCGCTGTCGTATTTACGCCAGCGGGTCAGCGGCGCCAGTTGACGCGAGGCGATCTGTGGGTTGAACGCGTTCAACTCGATCACCAGGTCCGCCAAGAAGCGGTAGCCCGAACCGTCCGCCGCGTGGAAGTTGATCAGGTTCTGCCCGGCAAACGCGCCTACCACTGCGCGGACCTTGTTCGGGTTTTTGATGTTGAACGCCGGGTGTTGCATCAACGCCTTGACCCGCGCCAGGCCGCCGGGCAATACGCTGCCCGCCTGTACGCTGAACCACTGGTCCATCACCAGCGGGTTGTCCTTGAAGTTTTCGGCGAACACCGCCAAGGCTTTGGCCTTGTCTTCTTCGAACGGCGAATTCACCAACACCGCCAGCGCCGTCAACCGTTCGGTCATGTTGTCGCAGGTGTCGAATTGCGCGAGCGTCGCGGCCAGCACTTCAGGTTTGCCGCTGAGCATCAGGTACGACAGCGCGATGTTTTGCAGGGCGCGACGGGCGAAGTGTTCCGCTTCGGCCACGTACGGGGTGCGCTGCGACAGGTCACGGTTGGCCTGGTAACGCAGCCACAGGGCTTCATGCAGGTGGTCGGCCAATTGCTTGCGCGCGAATTCGCGGGCGGCGTGGATGGCGTCCACATCCGCCACTTCGCTGATTTCCGTGAGGTAGGCTTCGCTGGGCAGCGAGAGCATTTCGGCGACCATCGCCGGGTCCAGGCGCTCATCGCTCAACACGCTGCCTAGCGCGGTGACCAGGCGCTGATCCAATACCAGGGTTTCGCCCCGCTGGTGCTGACCGATCAATTCTTGCAGCACTTGCACCGACAATTGCTGGCCGGCATCCCAGCGGTTGAACCCGTCGCTGTCGTGCTGCATCAGGAACATCAACTGGTCGCGGTTGTAGGGAAAGCTCAGCTTCACTGGCGCCGAGAAGCCGCGCAGCAGCGAGGGCAGCGGTTGTTGTGCGATGCCTTCAAAGGTAAAGGTCTGCTCGGCCTCGGTCACCGAAATGACGCGGGAAGTAGCGCCCGCTGCTGCTTCACCGGCCAGGCGCAAGGCGATGCCGTTGCCCTGGGCGTCCAGCAGGCCCAGCGCCACCGGGATCACGAACGGGCGTTTTTCGGCTTTGTCTGGTGTTTGCGGGCAGCTCTGGCGGAACGTCAGGCTGTAGGTGTTCGCGGCGGCATCAAACGACTCGCTCACCGCCAACCGTGGCGTGCCCGCCTGGCTGTACCAGCGCTTGAACTGGCTGAGGTCGGCGCCGTTGGCGTCTTCCATGGCCTTGATGAAGTCGTCGCAGGTCACGGCCTGGCCGTCGTGGCGTTCGAAGTACAGGTCGCTGCCTTTACGAAAGCCTTCGGCGCCGAGCAAGGTGTGGATCATGCCGACCACTTCCGAGCCCTTTTCGTACACGGTGAGGGTGTAGAAGTTGGAGATCTCGATAAAGCTGTCCGGGCGTACCGCGTGGGCCATGGGGCCGGCGTCTTCAGCGAATTGGTGGGTACGCAGGTAGGCCACGTCCTGGATCCGCTTGACCGTGGCCGAGTTCATGTCGGCCGAGAAGCCCGAGTCGCGAAACACCGTGAAGCCTTCCTTGAGCGACAGCTGGAACCAGTCGCGGCAGGTCACGCGGTTGCCCGACCAGTTGTGGAAGTACTCGTGGGCCACGATGGCCTCGACCCGCTGGTGCGCGGCGTCGGTGGCGGTTTCGGCGCGGGCCAGCACGGCGCTGGAGTTGAAGATGTTCAGGCCCTTGTTTTCCATGGCGCCCATGTTGAAGTCGTTGACCGCCACGATCATGAAGATGTCCAGGTCGTACTCGCGGCCATAGGCTTCTTCGTCCCAGCGCATGGACTTTTTCAGGCTGTTCATGGCGTGCTGGCACTTGTCGATGTTTTCTGGCTCGACATAAATACGCAGCGCCACCGAGCGCTCGCTCATCGTGGTGAAGGTGTCTTCGACGCACCACAAGTCACCGGCCACCAGGGCGAACAGGTAGGCGGGTTTCTTGAACGGGTCTTCCCAGGTCGCCCAGTGCCGGCCGTCTTCGCCGGGGCCCGAGCCCACCGGGTTGCCGTTGGAGAGCAATACCGGGTACTTGTGCTGCTCGGCGATCACGGTGGTGGTGAAGGTGCTCATCACGTCCGGGCGGTCGAGGTAATAGGTGATCTTGCGAAAGCCTTCGGCCTCGCACTGGGTGCAGAACATGCCGCTGGACTTGTACAGGCCCTCCAGCGCGGTGTTGGTTTCGGGGTGGATGCGCACGCTGGTGTCGACCGTGAAGGTGTCACCGGTGGGGTGCAGGGTCAGGTGGCTGTCGGTCAACTGGTAGTCGGCGGCGCCCAGTACTTGGTCGCTCAGGCTGACGCTCAACAGTTCCAGTTGCTGCCCGTCCAGCACCAACGGCGGCAAACCGGCGCCGCGCGCGGGGTTGCGGCGCATCACCAGTTGCGCGTGGACCAGGCTGTGGTCCTCGAACAACTCGAAGGTCAGGTGCGTTTCTTCGATCAGGTAATCCGGCGCCTGATAGTCCTTGAGGTAAATCATCTTCGGTTGTTCGGTGCGCATGCGTGGGATCCTTCTACTGATGCACGGCCAGCTGGTAAGCCGTGTATTTACGAATATTGATAACGCCGGTGTCGAAGATCAGGTACTGGCCCTTGATGCCCAGCAGCGTGCCTTCGGCAATCGGGTTTTTGTCCAGGTTGAAGCTGACGATCTTGGTGGGGTACGCCTGGACCGGGTAGCGGATGTCGATAGGCTCGATATCCGTCACAGGCTGGATGGCCTGCAAGCCAAAACGCGCCTGCAAGCCCGTCAGCCCCTCGGCGCAGGTGGCGAACAGTTCGTCGCGCACCTGTTTCAAATCCACCGCCTGGGCGTCGCCCTTGAGCAGCGCGCGCCAGTTGGTCTTGTCGGCCACCTGGCTTCTGAACAGATCCTCGACAAACCCGGACTGCTGGCGCGTGGCAACACGCATGATCGGCAGCGCCTGGCTCGCGCCCTGGTCCAGCCAGCGCGTGGGCAACTGCGTGGCGCGGGTGATGCCGACCTTGATGCCCGACGAATTCGCCAGGTACACCACGTGGTCGGTCATGCAGAATTTTTCACCCCAGGCCGGCTCGCGGCAGGTGCCCGCGTCAAAGTGGCAACGCTCGGGGCTCATGATGCACAGGTCACACTGGGCCAGCTTGGTCATGCACGGGTAGCAGTAACCCTGGCTGAAGCTGGTCTTGGTCTTGCGGCCGCAATGGCTGCAATGGATCGCGCCCAGGTATTCCAGGCGCACGTGCGTGCCGATCAAGGGGTTGACCGGCACTTCGGTGTCGCCCAGGCGAAAGGCGTATTGAACGGTCGGCTCACCCAATTGCGCCGACATTTTGCTGACTGCACCCCGGCCGATCTCGATCAATGGATGGCATCCGACTTGAACAGGATGTTCGGCACCGGTGCCGATTTGGACGCGCATTCCTGCGGGCCCATGTAGCCGGTGCGCTGGTCTTCCGGCAGGTTCTGGATCTCCCAGGCGATGACCGCTTGCAACGACAGCTCGCGCTGTTCGGCGGTGAGTTTGCGGCCATCGGACCATTTGCCGATTTCCACGGCCAGCTTGAGGCTCTCGTAGATGTCGGGGGTGATGTTTTCGATCATTTCTGCAAACGATGACATGGGGGCAACCTCTGATAAATCTCGCGGATCACGCGAATGCGAGTATGACAACTCAATGCCGGGCATGACGCCGGCTCGTCAGAATTCCTTGGACAACTTGACCTGCGTCATTTCCTTTTCCAGCAACCGCCGGAAGATCTGCGGCGCGGCAAAGGTGTAGGCGGCAAAGGCCAACCAGGCGTAATCCACCATCTGCGCCGTTTGCGCATAGCCCTGGGTGGTCAAGGTGATGACGACCACACGGTAGACCACGAACATAAACAGCAGCAGGACGATCGCGCGGGTGGCGCTGCGCTCGTTCAGCCAGTTGTTGAACCGCCACCAGGCGCCCAGGAACACACTGCTGCGGGCTTTGACCGCCGTGAGCAGGTGCAGGGCCGAGGCGTTGGTGGCGTTTTCTTGCAGGGCCCAGATCGCGTGTTCGCGGGCGCCGCTGGTGTCGCCTTCACGCAGCAGCAAGTGGCCAAGCACCACCACCGCCCCCGCATTGCCCGGGTCGGCCTGCAAGGCCTGGCGCGCAAACTGGTAGGCCTGGTCCCAGTGCCCGCTGGCGCGATGAAACTGCGCCATGGCCACCAGGTTGGCGGCGTTGTCCGGCGCCAGTTCCAGGGCTTTCAACAGCGGCTCGCGGCTTTGTTCCAGGCGCCCGGTCAGCTGGTACAGGTCGGCCAGGCAGCGATGGTTGACCGGGTTGAGCGGCTCCATGTCCAGCAGCTGGGTCAGGTGTTCCTGGGCCAGCGCGAACTTGCGCAGGGCAATGGCCACCTGCGCCGCCGCGTAATGCGACAACGGCAACTGCGCGTCCGCTGCCAGGGCCAATTGCACCTCGCGCTTGGCGGCATGCACGCGGCGCATGTTCATCAGGCAGATCGCCAATAATGCATGGCCCTCGCCCGAATGAGGGTCGCTGGCCAGCAATTGGCGCAGCGCGTCGATCGCGCCGTCGTTATGGTCGGCCTGCAGACGCTGGTAGGCCAGTTGCAGCAAATACTCGGTATTCATCAGCTGACCACCAGATACCAGAGGGTGTAAGGCAACCACTTGACGACCGCGCCCTTGAGCACAAACCCGCCAATCAGCGCCAGAGGCAAACCAAAGCGGCTCAATTCACCGCCGTAGTACTGATAAATCTCGATGGTTTCGTTCTGCTGCATATACAGCAGGTAGCCGATGCTCAGCTTCCACACCACCAGCACCAACAGCGCGTATTGCACCTGGGCCTGGGATTGGATGACGCCTGAGCCCACCAGTTGGATCAGTCCATAACCGATCACCAGGCTGCCCACCAGCGCCACCGCCGCCAGTGTCCACTCCCGCACGCGTGTCGGGCTGCCCACGGCGATCGAGTTGAACATGAACCAGGGCAGGCCCAGCCAGGCGCCGCCAAGCATCAGGCCCAGCAACGGCCAAAACGGCGAAACTGCAAATTTTGCCCACGCACCCGGACGCGGTTCGTCCTCGATGCGGTACCCACCGTATTGCGCCATCAGCGGCCCTTCCCGTGTTTGTCGAGGAACGCCAGCACTTCGTCGTACTGGTTGCCTTCGTTGGCGTAGCGCGCGTAATTGCGCGCCGTGGTCAGCCACTCCAGGGTGGTCGCACGGACCTCTTTGAGCGCCTGCTTGAAATGACGGTCGCTGATAGGTTGCTCGGCGCCGTTCTCGATGGAGTCCTGGATAGCCTCGTCGGCGGCGGTTTCCACCAGCTCGCTGAGGTCGGCCCCGGAGAAGCCCGAGGTGTTCTTGGCCAGGAACGCGAAGTCGATGTCGGCCGTCATGGGCCGCTCGTTCATCATCATCTTCAGCATGCTTTCGCGGGCCGGACGATCCGGCGGCGGCACAAACAGCACGCGGTCAAACCGGCCGGGGCGACGGAAGGCCGAGTCTACCGACCAGGGCACGTTGGTCGCCGCCAGGATCAGCACGCCGTCGTTGTCGTTGGTAAAGCCGTCCATCTCCGACAGAAATTGGCTGACCAGCTTGGAGGACGTCGACTCGCGGGTGTTGGAACGCTTGCCGCCCAGCGCTTCAACCTCGTCAAAAAACATCACCGCCGGGGCCTTGGCCCGTGCCTCCTCGAACAGCGCATGCAGCTTGCGCTCGGACTCGCCGATGTACATGTCCAGTACATCGGAGATGGCGATGTTGAAAAACGTCGCGTTGCACTCCCCCGCCGTGGCGCGGGCCAGCAAGGTCTTGCCGCACCCCGGCGGGCCATACAGCAGCACGCCGCCGCCGACTTTCTTGCGAAAGCGCTGGAACAGGCCGGGCTTCTGGTACGGCAGGATGATCTTTTTGTGGATGGTCTTTTTCAGCTCATCCAGGCCGCCGATGTCGGCAAAGGTGACGGTTTCTTTTTCCGGCACCAACAGGCGCACCACTTCGCTCTTGTCGGTGTCGTCGTTGGAGATCACACGCAGGCGCGGGCGGCCCTCGGCGCCGGGAAAATCCACCACCGACACGCTCAAGCGGCGCCACAGCGCCAGGTCTTCCAGCGCAGGGTTGGCCTCCACCGCGGCGCGGTAGTGCACCTGGGCTTCTTTCAATTGGTCCAGTTCGGCCAGGGCACGGGCCTTGAGCAGGCGCGTCGCCGCGTCGCTGCCGTCGGCCAGTTGCAAGGCGCGTGCGGCGTCACCGCCTGCCAGGCACACCCGGGCGGCGGCCAGCTTGAGGGCCTGGGCGTCGGCCCATTGCTCAAGGTCGGCGGGCACCAGGTCAAGCCCGCGCGCGTGCTCGCCGCGCTCAAGGCTGGCGTCGAGCAACATTGTCAGCAGTGCGACGTTACCGGGGGCCGCCCTTAGCGCGGCCTCCAGCTGGTCGAACGTCGAATCATCCATGGTGCTTCCTCAAAAACAGGCTCATTTCAATACGTCGGCCGCTCGACATCCACCCACACAAACTTGTTCGGGTCCAGGCGGGTTTCCTGGTCCAGGCGGTAAGCCACCAGCTTGCCGTACAGCACCGCGCTGTAGTCCAGGCAGGCCAGGTTCGGGCGGATGGGCGCGGGTTGGCCACTGCGCCAGTAATGGCCGACGAACAGCAGGGGCTCGTCGATGCCATAGCGCAGCAGGGAGTTTTTTTGCGTGGCCGACAGCGGCGTGCGGGCCACCGGCTCAGGCAGCGCATCAGGCTGGAACACGATGTCGCCATAGGTCTTGGGGTCGTCTTCCCAGAACTTGGTGCGGAAAAACGAGCGGGTCAGGCCGTCGCCGCCGGTCAGGGTCAGGCCGTCCGGCAGGCGCATGTCGGTGCCGCGCAGCAGGCGGTCGAACGCATTGCTGGCAAAACTGCCCGGCACGGCGGCGGCCTGCACAAAGTGCGGGTCGATGCAGCCGTCCGGGAACGTGCCGCGCAAGGGCTCGATGAAACCGTTGTCCCAGCAGGCGTGCACCACGCGAAAACGCCCGGCGTCGACAAACAGCGGCATGTCGTAGAACCAGCCGAGGAAGTCATGCCAGTCACCCGGGTGGTGCTCGAACTGGGTCAGGGTTTCGTGGATCAGCCGCGCATGGCGCGGGGTGTGCTCGCGCACGAACTGCTTGCCGCTGCCTGGCGGCGCGGGCGTGGTCCAGCCCAGCGCGTTGAACTCATGGTTGCCCATGATGCACAGCGCCTGCCCGGCTTCGGTCATGTCATGCACGATGTGCAGCGCTTCGCGAATACGCGGGCCGCGGTCGATGATATCGCCGAGGAACACCGCCATTCGCGACGGATGACGCCACGTACCGCTTTGCTTGTGGTAGCCCATGCGGTCGAGCAGGTGCTCCAGCGTATGGGCGCAACCATGCACGTCGCCAATCAGGTCGTAGCTGCGCGCGGGATCGAGCATCAGTCGCCTCCACCCCCCAAGCGGCTGCCCCAGCCCAGCTTGGTGCGGCACACTTCGTAATAGTTGTGGTCCAGCGGGTGGATCAACCGCAGCTTCTGCGCCTTTTTGCTCACGGTGATGGTGTCACCGGGGGCGCAGGTGAAATGGTTCTGCCCGTCGCAGGAGACTTGCGGGTAGATCTGCATGTCTTTGGACACCACGATTTTCAGCTCACTGTTGCCATCCACCACAATCGGGCGACTGGACAGCATATGGGGGTACATCGGCACGATCACAATGGCGTCCAGCTTGGGGTGCATGATCGGGCCGCCCGCCGACAGCGCATAGGCGGTGGAGCCGGTGGGCGTGGCCACGATCAGGCCGTCGGCCTTCTGGCTGCACACGAACTGGCCGTCGATGTACAGCTCGAACTCGATCATGCGCGTCGACTTGCCGGGGTGCAGCACCACGTCGTTGAGGGCGTCGCCCTGGCCGATCGCCTCGCCATGGCGGCGCACTTCGGCTTGCAGCAAAAAGCGGTTCTCTACCAGGTAATGGCCGTCGAGCACCTTGGCCACTTCCACTTCCAGCTCGTCGGGGCGGATGTCGGTGAGGAACCCCAGGCTGCCCCGGTTGATCCCCAGCACCGGCACGTTGTGCCGCGCCAGGGCCCGGGCGGCGCCCAGCAAGCTGCCGTCGCCGCCCACCACAATCACCATGTCGCACACCTCGCCCAGCATCTTGCGTGACGAGGTTTGCAGGCCGTGGCCCGGGAGGATCTCGGCGATGGTGTCTTCGAGGATCACATGCAGGTGGCGCTCGAGCAGAAACGTTTTCAGCCGGCGGACGGTGTCCAGGACCTGCGTGCTGCCCAGGCGGCCAATAATGCCGATATTGCGAAATTGCTCCATGGGGCTCCTGCGGGGTTCGGGTTCTGGCCAAAAGCACGATTATGGGCGAAAGGCGGCGTTACACAAAATCCTTTGTCGCCCTGGCCCCCTGCTTAAAGGCTATGCTCGGACCATGACGCCCTTCCCTCACCTGCAAAACCTGCCCCGCCAGTTGCGCCACCCCGAAGTGCGCGACCTGGCCTGGGTGGTGCTCGCCCCGCCGATGCTGGCGCAAACGCCCTGGCCCCAGCGTCACCCGTTGGCCGGCAGTGACTGGGTGCACGCGCCGCACCGCCTGGAACAGTGGCTGTGGCAGCTGGACCAGGACAGCAGCGCCTTGCAGCACTGGCTGAGCCAGGCCCGCACGCGTCGCCTGGGGCTGTATTACGAGCGGTTGTGGCAGTTTGCCGTGCAACACGCACCGGGCGTGGAGCTGCTGGCGGCCAACCTGCCTATCCGCCAGGCCGGGCATACGCTGGGGGAACTGGACATGCTGCTGCGCGACCGCGACGGCGTGCACCACCTGGAACTGGCGATCAAGCTGTATTTGGGCCCCCAGGACGGGAACGGGCTGGACGCCGCGCAATGGCTGGGCCCGGGTTGCCACGACCGGCTGGACCGCAAGCTGGCGCACCTGGCCCAGCATCAGTTGCCCATCTCCGCCCGGCCAGAAAGCCGCGAGGCCTTGGCAGCGCTGAATATCGGCTCCTTCGATGCGCATTTATGGCTGGGCGGGTATTTGCTGTACCCCTGGCCCGGCGAAGCACAGGCACCGGCGGGCGCCCATGCACAGCACTTGCAGGGCCGCTGGCTGCATCAACGCGACTGGGCCCGCTTTGTCCGCCAGCGCCCCGGCGGGCGCTGGCAGCCCTTGCCCCGTCACGCCTGGCTGGCGCCTGCGCATTACCCGGCGGAGCAGGTCTGGGAAGCCGCGCACATGCAGGACTGGCTCGCGCAATTGGCGCCGATGGCCCCGGCGCAACTGCTGGTGCGCCTGGTCGAGAACGCCGACGGCGAATGGGAGGAAGCCGAACGCCTGTTTTTAGTGGCCGACCTTTGGCCCAATGTGCCGGGCACCGGCTGACAGGCGCCTACACACCGTCGATATGCCGGTATTCCAACCCCAGCCCGTCTGCCAGTGCTTGAGCCCGCCCCAACCGGATGGGCCCGCGCTCGATATCCAGCAGCACGCCCGGGCACTCAAGGGGCGCCACCCCGGTCAGCGCCTTGAGCCGACCATCGGTGATCACCAGCAAGCGTTGCTCCTCGGCGGGGTAACGCTTGCGCCGCGCTTTTAGCCATTCGCCTGCTTGAGCCAAGGCCGCGAGCAACGGCGTGCCGCCGCCTGCGCCGAGGCCGTCGAGCCAGCCCCTCAAATGCGTCGCCGCCTTCAACCCCTGCACCTGCCACATGGGCGCTTGCCCGCTGGCGGTCAGCAATGCCAGTCGGGCCCGTTGCCGGTAGGCATCGTCGAACAGCTGCGCCAACACGCCCTTGGCATCGCTCAACGCCTGGTGACGCCGGGTGGACGCCGACGCATCGACAATCACCAGCCACAGCTCATGGGGCGCGCGGCTGCGCAGTTGATACAGCAGGTCTTCACGCCGCTGTGGCCGCCCGCCGAGCAGCGTGCCCGGCCAGTTGATCATGCCGTCGCGGGCGCTGCGGGCGCGCCCTTGCCGGCCTTTGTCCAGTCGGCCCGAGGTGGGCCGGGCATCCGCCCCCGCGTCAGGCCGGGGGCGGATGCCTAGGGCTTTTTTGGCCAGGTGGGCACATCTCGGCGGGCGCCCGTGGGCAAGGCCGGTGCAGGCAAGTCGCCCCACTGGCCCTGGCCAACTGAAGGCTCGGCGCTGTGCGGGGCTTGACCGCCCCCCGGCGGGCTCGCAGGCGGGGACGACTCCCGGCGACGATGGCGCAAGGCAAATTCTGCCACCGCGTCGATGTCTTCCAGGGCGATAGCGCTGGCGCCGCGCCAGGCCGCATGGGCACGGGCGCCGCGCAGCCACACCAGGTCGGCACGCAAACCATCGACCCCCGCCGCAAAGCAGCGCTCGGTGATGCGGGCCAGGGCGTCATCGTCCAGCGCGATGCTGGCCAGGGCCGCACGGGCTGCGGTGCAACGCGCCTGCAGCGCTGCTTGCGCGTCGGCCCATTGCGCACAGAAACCCACCGGGTCGCTGTCAAAATCCAACCGACGACGAATGATCTGCCCGCGCTCGCCGGGCAGGGTATGCCCGCTCAACGCCACGTTAAAACCAAACCGGTCGAGCAGTTGCGGGCGCAGCTCGCCCTCTTCCGGGTTCATGGTGCCGATCAGCATGAAACGCGCCGCATGCCGATGGGAAATGCCGTCACGCTCGATCAGGTTGGTGCCGCTGGCGGCCACGTCCAGCAGCAGGTCCACCAGGTGGTCGGGCAACAGATTCACTTCGTCCACGTACAGCACGCCGCCATCGGCCTTGGCCAGTACGCCGGGAGAAAACTGTGCACGGCCCTCCCCCAGCGCAGCGTCCAGGTCCAGGGTGCCCACCAGGCGCTCCTCGGTGGCGCCCAACGGCAGCGTGACGAACTGGCCGCTGGCCAACAGGTCCGCCAGGCCACGGGCCAGGGTGGACTTGGCCATGCCGCGCGGGCCTTCGATGAGCACACCGCCGATCTTCGGGTCGATGGCACTCAGGCACAGGGCCAGCTTGAGGGCATCGGCGCCCACCACGGCGGCCAGCGGGAAATGCGGGAGGTCGGTCATCAGCTGTCTTCTTCTATATCCAGCAACAGGTTTTCCAGTGCCTCGCGGTACGCGCCCGGCGCCTGCCACAGGCCGCGCTGCTGGGCCTCCAGAAGGCGCTCGGTCATGTCGCGCAGGGCCGCCGGGTTGTGCTGCTGCACAAATTCACGGGTGTGCGGGTCGAGCAGGTAAGCCTCGGCCAGCAACGCGTATTGGTGGTCGTCGATCAGCGCCGTGGTGGCGTCGAACGCGAACAGGTTGTCCACGGTGGCGGCCAGTTCGAACGCACCTTTATAGCCATGGCGATTGACCCCTTCGATCCACTTGGGGTTGGCCGCCCGGGCCCGGATCACTCGGTTCAACTCTTCCTTGAGGGTGCGGATTTTCGGCAGGTCGGGCTGGCTGTGGTCGCCGTGGTAACTGGCGGCTTTTTCGCCGCTCAGGGTTTCGACGGCGGCCAGCATGCCGCCCTGGAACTGGTAGTAGTCATTGGAGTCGAGCACGTCGTGCTCGCGGTTGTCCTGGTTCTGCACCACCGCCTGCACCTGGCTCAAGCGCGTGGCGAACTGTGCACGGGCAGCGGTGCCCTCGTCGCTCGCGCCATAGGCGTAGCCGCCCCAGTTGAGGTACACCTCGGCCAGGTCCTCGCGGCTCTGCCACAGGCGCCCGTCGATGGCGTCCTGCACGCCCGCGCCATAGGCGCCCGGCTTGGCGCCAAAGATGCGCCAGCCCGCTTGCTTGGCTGCGGCGGCGTCATCCAGGCCCGACTGGCGCAGGGCCTGCCGCTCGCTACGCACTTTGGCCGCCAGCGGGTTTTGATCATCGGGCTCGTCGAGCGCCGCCACGGCCTGCACGGCGGCGTCGAACAGGCGGATGAGGTTGGCGAAGGCATCGCGGAAAAACCCCGAAACCCGCAGCGTGACGTCCACGCGAGGGCGGTCCAGCAGGCTCAGCGGCAAAATCTCGAAGTCATCCACCCGCTGACTGCCCGTGGCCCACACCGGCCTCACGCCCATCAGCGCCATGGCCTGGGCGATGTCATCCCCGCCGGTGCGCATGGTAGCGGTGCCCCACACCGACAGGCCCAACTGGCGCAAGTGGTCGCCGTGGTCCTGCAGGTGCCGCTCCAGAATCAAATTGGCCGACTGGAAACCGATGCGCCACGCGGTGGTGGTGGGCAGGTTGCGCACGTCCACCGAGAAAAAGTTGCGGCCCGTGGGCAGCACATCCAGGCGCCCACGGCTCGGCGCACCGCTGGGGCCTGCGGGCACAAAGCGCCCGCTGAGTGCCTCCAGCAACCCGTGCATTTCCGCCGGCCCGCAGGCGTCCAGGCGCGGCGCGACCACACTGCGCAGGCTGTCGATAACAGCATTGACGTCTTCCCAGCCCGGCGCGTCGAGTTGTGCGACAGGGCCTTGCAGCGCCTGCTCGATCAGTTGCGCGGCATACACCTCCAGGCGCTCGCGGGTATCGCCCGCCGTGCGCCACTGCTGCGCGTCAACCTGTTGCAGCAGCGCCGGGCGCGGCCCGGTCCAGGGTTCGGCCAGGGCACAGTCCAGCGGGTCGAAGCCCAGCGCGAACGCGGTGGCCAGCACCCGCAACAGGCTCGATTGCGCGCCCCGGCCATCGCCACGCGGAATGCGCAGCAACGCCAGCAAGGTGTCGATGCGCAGGCGCCCGTCGGGCGACTCGCCAAAAATGTGCAGGCCATCGCGGATCTGCGACTCCTTGAGGTCGCACAGGTAGGTGTCCAGGCGCGGCAACCAGATGGCCGCGTCGGCGTCGCTGTCCAGGTTCGCGTCCAGCATCAATTCCTGGTCGATACGGGTTTCGCGCACCAGGGTGAGGATGTCCTTTTGCAGCTCGCGGGCGCGGCGCGGGTCGAGCAGTTGGGCTTCGTAATATTCGTCGGCCAACAGTTCCAGGTTGCGCAGCGGGCCGTACGTTTCGGCGCGGGTCAGCGGCGGCATCAGGTGGTCGATGATCACCGCCTGGGTGCGGCGCTTGGCCTGGGCGCCCTCGCCCGGGTCGTTGACGATAAACGGGTAGATGTTCGGTAGCGGCCCCAGCAGCGCGTCCGGCCAGCAGTGTTGCGACAGGCCCACGCCCTTGCCGGGCAGCCATTCCAGGTTGCCGTGCTTGCCCACATGGATCACGCCATGGGCGCCATAGGTGTGGCGCAACCAGAAATAGAACGCGAGATAGCCATGGGGCGGCACCAGGTCCGGGTCGTGGTAGACGGCGCTGGCGTCCACCTGGTAACCCCGGGCGGGCTGGATGCCGACAAAGGTCAGGCCAAACCGCAGGCCCGCGATCATCAGGCGGCCGTCGCGGAACATCGGGTCGTTTTGCGGCGCGCCCCAACGTTCCAGCACGGCCTGGCGATTGGCCTGTGGCAGGCGCAAAAACATCGCCTCGTAGTCGTCCAGGCTCAGGCTTTGGTGGCAGGGGCGCAGGTCGAGGCTGTCGAGGTCGTTGGTGACGCCGCCGAGCAATTGATGAATCAACGCGGTGCCGCTGTCCGGCAGCTGCGCCGGCAGCGGATAACCTTCGGCCTGCAACGCCCGCAGGATATTCAGCGCGGCGGCCGGGGTGTCCAGGCCTACGCCGTTGCCGATGCGGCCATCGCGGGTCGGGTAGTTGGCCAGGATCAACGCGACGCGTTTTTCGGCGTTCGGCACCCGGGCCAGTGCTACCCAGCGCCGCGCCAGTTCGGCGACAAAGTCCATACGCTCGCTGGAGGCGCGGTAGCACACCACGTCCGACTGGCTGCGCTCGCTGCGCCAGGCCAGGTCTTTGAAGCTGATGGGACGGCTGATGATGCGCCCGTCCAGTTCCGGCAGCGCGATGTGCATCGCCAGGTCGCGCGGGCCCAGGCCCTGCTCGCTGGCTTGCCAGCCCGGTTCGTTGTCTTGCGCGCAAATGGCCTGGATCACCGGGATATTGCGGCGAAACGGCCGCAAATGCGGCGCTTCGGGGCTGGACTGCGCAAAGCCTGTGGTGTTGAGAATCACCGCGGCTTCAACGGCGTCCAGCAGGTCCTCGACCACCGTCAGGCAGCCGGGCTCTTTCAAACTGGCCAGCGCGATGGGCAACGGGTTGAGGCCCGCCGCCTGGAGGCGCTGGCAGAACACATCGATAAAACCGGTGTTGGCCGCCTGCAAGTGCGAGCGGTAGAACAACACCGCTGCCACCGGCAGGCCAGCCTGCCAGTCGGCTTGCCAGTGCTGGAGTTCAGCGCAGGCCTTGCGCGGGTGGTAAATCGCCGTGCGGGGCAGGGTCTGCGGCGCTTGCCAGGCGTAGTCGCGGCCCAGGTAAGTGCTGGCCAGGCAGCGGTAAAAATCCAGCGCATTGCCCAGGCCGCCCTGACGCAAAAAGTGCCAGAGCCGGTCGCGCTCAGGCGCGTCCACCGTACTGAGTTTGCTCAGTTCCGGGTCGGGACGGTCGTCCCCGGGCACCAGAATCAGTTGCACGCCGCGCTGCGCCAGTTCCACCAGCCGCTCGATGCCATAACGCCAATAGGCGATGCCGCCGTGCAGCGAGATCAGGATGACCTTGGCGTGGCGCAGCACCTCATCCACGTACAGGTCGACCGAGGCGTGGTTCTGCACCTGCATCGGGTTGGCCAGGCGCAGGCTGGGGTAGTCGTCGGGCAATTGCTGCGCCGCTTCGGCCAGCAGCGCCAGGCTCGAATCCCCGCTGCACAGGATCACCAGCTCAGCGGGGGTTTGCCCAAGGTCAGCGATGTTGTCATCGGAGACGAAACCGCCGGGCTGAGTCCTGAGCAGGTGCATGGGTTAAACGCTTAGGGCAGCGCGCAATTGCGCTTCAAGGCCTGCCGCGTCCAGTTCCTGGCCGATCAGCACCAGGCGCGTGGTGCGCGCTTCGTCAGCGCCCCAGGCACGGTCAAAATGCTTGTCGAAACGGGTGCCCACGCCCTGGATCAGCAGGCGCATCGGTTTGTTCGGGATGGCGGCAAAACCCTTGATGCGCAGGATGCCGTGTTGCACCACCAATTGGGTCAGCGCGTCGAGCAGCAGCGCTTCGTCGGCTTGCGGCAGGTCGATGGAGATCGAATCGAAGGCGTCGTGATCGTGGTCGTGATCGTCATCACCGTCGTGGTGGTGGTCGTGATGGCTGTGGCGGTTGTCGATGTGTTCTTCGGAGCCCGCGCCCAAACCGATCAGCACGTCCAGCGGCAGGCGCCCGCTGCTGGCTTCGATGATTTTCACCGCAGGCGGCAGTTCTTCGGCGACTTCCAGGCGCACACGGGCCAGGTCGTCGGGGTTGATCAGGTCGGTCTTGTTGAGGATCACCAGGTCGGCGCTGGCCAGTTGGTCGGCAAACAACTCGTGCAGCGGCGACTCGTGGTCCAGGTTAGGGTCGAGTTTGCGCTGGGCGTCTACCTGGTCCGGGAACGCGGCGAACGTGCCAGCGGCCACGGCCGGGCTGTCGACCACGGTGATCACCGCATCCACGGTGCAGGCGCTGCGGATTTCCGGCCACTGGAACGCTTGCACCAAAGGTTTGGGCAGGGCCAGGCCCGAGGTTTCGATGAGGATGTGGTCAAGGTCGCCGCGACGGGCCACCAGTTCGCGCATCACCGGGAAGAATTCTTCCTGCACGGTGCAGCACAGGCAGCCGTTGGCCAGCTCATACACACGGCCGTTGGCCTCTTCTTCGGTGCAGCCGATGGAGCATTGCTTGAGGATTTCACCGTCGATGCCCAACTCGCCGAATTCGTTGACGATCACAGCAATGCGGCGGCCCTGGGCGTTGTCCAGCATGTGGCGCAGCAAGGTGGTTTTGCCCGAGCCGAGAAAGCCGGTAACGATGGTGACGGGGAGTTTGGCCAGTGTTTTCATCGGATGCCCTATGGGGCGGGCATACGGGACGGCAGGCCGGCGCGGGTACGCGAGGCTGCGTTCGTCACCGGATCACCCCGCCCGGTTGAAGTAAAAATCGGTTGCGAGGCAGGTCTCCTGGCTTGGGGCTTGCCGATGCGTACACCGGCGCTGGCTGCGCCTTCCCGCCGAATCAGGCAGTGGCGTGGCAGTCAGATGAACCCTTCACAGTTGCGGGGGCAGCCGCGGCTTGGACCGCGTTCCCGTCTTAGCTCCGGCCTGGGCCGAAGAACCTCGAAGGTGCAAGGCTACAGGGGCTCGGGCCATTTGACTACCGTCACCCGGCATGCTCTCCTACACACCTTGTTTCGGGTGCCCTTCACAGGGTGAAACGGGAAACCGGTGCGTCATGCCTGCATGACCAGTCCGGTGCTGCCCCCGCAACGGTAAGCGAGCGAAGCGTCAGAGCCACTGTGCCAACGGCATGGGAAGGTGATGCTTTTTAGGCCCAAAGCCCCTCGCAAGCCCGGAGACCGGCCCGAAAAAATCAGATAACAAACCCGCGGTGGGCGGGCGCTGTTCAAACCCTGCGTGCCCGGCTCGCGGGGTTTTCATGCGCTCGTTTCACCCTGACACCCCGAAGGGACGCGCCATGTCGATCATCACCAGCACCTCGCACGCCGCCAGCGGCACCACTACCCTGAGCCAACGCCTGACCGCCGCCATCGGCGCGTCGATCCTGGGCGCGTGCCTGGTGTACTTCGCCGGTTTCTCGCACATCGAAGCGGTGCACAACGCCGCCCACGATACCCGCCACAGCGCCGCGTTCCCGTGCCACTGAGACTTGCCGACATGATCAAGCGTATTGCTCAAACCGCCGGTTTCACCGGCCTGCTGGCGGCCTTGCTGCTGACCCTGCTGCAAAGCTTGTGGGTCGCCCCGCTGATTCTGCAGGCCGAAACCTTTGAAAACGCCCCCGCCGCCACCCAGGCGCACGAACACGCCGAGGGCACTGCCGAGCACAGCCATGACGCCGAAGCCTGGGAGCCCGAAGACGGCTGGCAACGCGTGCTGTCCACCACCGGCGGCAACCTGGTGGTGGCCGTGGGCTTCGCGCTGATGCTGGCGGGGCTTTACACCCTGCGTGCCCCTACCCGCACGGCCCAAGGCCTGTTTTGGGGCCTGGCCGGGTATGCCACCTTCGTACTGGCGCCGACCCTGGGCCTGCCGCCCGAATTGCCGGGCACCGCCGCGGCCGATCTGGCCCAGCGGCAACTCTGGTGGGTCGGCACGGCGGCCTCTACCGCTGCCGGTATCGCGTTGATCGTGTTTGGCCGCAACGTGCTGCTCAAGGCCCTGGGCGCGGCGATTCTGGTGGTGCCCCATGTGATCGGCGCACCACAGCCGGAGGTGCATTCGATGCTGGCGCCTGAAGCCCTCGAAGCGCAGTTCAAGATTGCCTCGCACCTGACCAACGTCGCGTTCTGGCTGGCACTGGGCCTGATCAGCGCGTGGCTGTTCCGCCGGGGCCAGCAGTCGGCATGACCCGCGTGCGGGTGGTGGGCGTAGGTTGCCAGCGCGGCTGTGACGTCAACCACCTGCTTGACCTGTTCAACACCGCCCTCGCCGAGGGTGGCGTTGACCGCCCTTCCATCACCGCGCTGGCCAGTATTGACCTCAAACAGCACGAGCCCGGCCTGCTCGCCCTGGCGCAACGGCTGAAGCTACCGCTGCATTGCTTCAGCGCCGAACAATTGGCCGCTTACGAAGGCCGGTTGAGCCATAAATCAGCCGTGGCCTTTGCCCACACCGGCTGCCACGGTGTCGCCGAAAGTGCCGCCCTGGCGCTGGCCGAGCAATTGGCCCAGCGCCCCGCTTCCCTGCAAATCACCCGCAAAAAAACCGCCCAGGCCACCTTTGCATTGGCGTACGCCGACTGAATTCCTGATAATCGCCCCACCCAACATGAGCACTCTTCATCTGAGGCCCTGCTCGCCCGCTTTTTTACAGGAATGGACCCATGACTGTTTTTTTCATCGGCGCAGGCCCCGGTGATCCGGAATTGATCACCGTCAAAGGGCAGCGGCTGATCCACAACTGCCCGGTGATTATCTATGCAGGCTCCCTGGTGCCAGCAGCGGTACTGGATGGCCATCAGGCGCAACAGGTGGTCAACAGCGCGCCACTGCACCTGGAACAGATCATCGACCTGATCAAGGCCGCCCACGAAAAGGGCCAGGACGTGGCGCGGGTGCATTCCGGCGATCCGAGCCTGTACGGCGCGATCGGTGAGCAGATCCGCTGTTTGCGCGAGCTGGGCATTCCGTTCCAGATCATCCCCGGGGTAACGGCGGTGGCGGCCTGCGCGGCATTACTGGAAACCGAGCTGACGCTGCCAGACATCGCGCAAAGCGTGATTTTGACGCGCTATGCCGACAAGACCCGCATGCCTACAGGCGAGGCGTTTGCCAGCCTGGCGCAACATGGCACCACCATGGCGGTGCATTTGGGGGTCAGCCATCTGGACAAGATCGTCGCCGAACTGCTGCCACACTACGGGGCCGATTGCCCGATTGCCGTGGTGCACCGGGCTACATGGCCCGACCAGGACTGGGTGATGGGGACACTCGCCGACATTGCCGACAAAGTGACGGCCAAAGGCTTTCGGCGCACGGCGCTGATTATCGTGGGGCGCGTGCTGGCCAGCGACAGTTTCAGTGAATCCTCGCTGTACCGCGCAGGCCACGCCCACCTCTACCGCCCCTGAATCCCGGGAAATAAAAAACGGCGCTCACGGGGCGCCGTTTTTCGGTTTGCAGCGAACGCTTTAGTAGTAGGCGTTTTCTTTCTGCGTATGGTCGGTCACGTCACGCACACCCTTGAGCTCGGGAACCCGCTCAAGCAAGGTGCGCTCGATGCCTTCACGCAAGGTCACGTCTGCCTGGCCACAGCCCTGGCAACCGCCGCCGAACTTGAGCACCGCGATGCCGTCGTCCACCACGTCGATCAGGCTGACCTGACCACCGTGGCTGGCCAGACCGGGGTTGATCTCGGTTTGCAGGTAGTAGTTGATGCGCTCGTTCACCGGGCTGTCGGCGTTGACGTTCGGCACCTTGGCATTCGGCGCCTTGATGGTCAGTTGGCCGCCCATGCGATCGGTAGCGTAGTCCACCACGGCATCGTCCAGAAAGGCTTCGCTGAACGCGTCGATGTAAGCCGTGAAGCTTTTGAGCCCCAGGGCGGTGTCTTCAGGTTTTTCTTCCCCTGGCTTGCAGTAGGCAATGCACGTCTCGGCGTACTGGGTACCAGGCTGGGTGATAAAGACGCGAATGCCGATACCGGGGGTGTTCTGCTTGGACAGCAGGTCGGCCAGGTAATCGTGGGCGGCGTCGGTAATAGTTATGGCGGTCATGGAAACTCCTCACAGGCTTGCGGGGAGTTTACGCCAATCATCGAGGCGGCACAAAGCCCTACTGTTTTTGTCGGGAAATAAACCTCACAGGTTTTCATAGCGATTCATATCCAGCACGCCCTCTTCCACCGGGGTGGTTTCACGAAGGTACTGCGACAGGCCATGAAAGTACTGCCAGAACTGCGGGTGGCTGCGCCGCACGCCCCAGCGGTCGACGATCTTCTCGAAACGCTTGGCGTCCTTGGCGTTTTCCATGGCCGCGACGAACTCCGGCACTTGCTCGGCCGGGATGTTGAACATGAAGTTGGGGTAGCTGCTGAGTACACCCGGGTAGATGGTCAAGGTGTCCAGGCCCGGCTGGTAGCGGTACGCCTCGCCAAGCATAAACGCCACGTTACTGTGGGCGCGGTTGCGCAGCATGCTGTACACCCCGCGTTTGCCGCTGCGGGTTTCGATGCGCAACAGAGTGGCTTCCGGCAGCTGCTCGATCACCTTCAGCCCGGCTGCCGGGCGTGATGTGAGGCGGCTCAAGACCTGCTCAGCGTCCTGCAGGGCCGGGTCGATACCCGGGCGTGAGCAATAGGCGCCAGTGCAGCGGTTGATCGGGTCGGGGCTGGCGTTCAGGTCACCGTAGCGGGTGAGCAACTGGTTGGCGAAGTCGCGCTTGGGGTCTTTCCCGTTCAGTTTCAGGCCCGTGGGGGTGCTGTCGTCAATGGACTCGTAGTCCAGCCACAATTTGACTTTGCCACTGTTCTGATACCAGTCGTCGACGAAGTCTTCACGGGTGTTTGCCGGCATCAGTCGTAAAAAGTTCAGCTCGGCGCCGTTGCGGATCAGGTCGAAATACAAGCGCGTCTGCGCCTGGTGCGACACGTTGCCGAACACGTCGAAATTCACCGCCAACTGGTAATAGGTACGCTCAAGCAGAGGGTAGTCGAACAGCCACATCGTCTGCGGAACGTCCCCGATCAGGCCTTTGGTCACCGAGGCGCTGTCGAAGTGGCGGAAAATACTGAGCAGCGCGTTGTCGTTACCGGCCCACAGGCTGGACCAACTCGGCGCGGGCAGTTCGGCATAGCTGTCCCGGCGCAGCGCCTCGTAGGCATTGCGCTTGTCACGGTAAGCCAGCCATAGGCTGAGCACGCTGCCCACGTCATCGTTCTGCCCCGGCATGGCCAGCAATGGCGTGGCCTGGCCGCGATAGCGGGCATCGGTCACGTACAGGTCGTGGTCGGGCTCCTGGAACAGCACCCAGAAGTTGTCGCGGATCACGTCTGTGGCAATTTGCCCACGGCACACCGGCCCACGGATAAAGGTGCGCACAAAGTATTCGGCGTTATCGAGCATGAACTGGTAGCGCGCCTTGGCCGGAATGGCTTCAAAGGTTTCAAACGGGTTGGCCCGGCGGCCCGGCCCGTAGCCCGGCAAGGCGTTCACTTGCCAGTCGTTGCCATAGAACAGCGACTTGATGCGCGCCATTTTTGCCGCACTGAAGGGGTAAGTGATGTGGGTCTTGTGCACGATCACACCCTGCACCGGCCACAGGCGGTAGTACACCTGGGTGCCGGGGTCGTCGTTAGGGCGACGGGTGTTGATCAAGTCGATCGGCTGGCCGCTGGGCGTGCGTGAACGCACCCACTGGAAGAAATGCCCCGGTTCGCCGTTCTCAAAATAGATGTGCGCCAGGAACAGGTGCTCGTATAACCAGCGCGCCACCAGGCTCTCACGGGCGCCGGGCTGGTTGAACAGGGTTTCCCACTGTTGCACCTGCAACGCTTCCTTGGCGCTGGGGGCCAGGCCTTGCTCGTCAATGGGGGCGCCAGAGGCCAGCCAGCGTTGCAGGGTCTGGTATTGCTGGTCGGTCAGGCCGGTGACCGCCAGCGGCATGCCTTCCTTGGGGTGCGCGCCCGCATACGCATCGAACTCACCGGGCAACGGGCACATGTTTTCGCGGTTCAGGCTCAGCGCGATTTCGTCGGGCAGCTTGGCATTGGGTGCCAGGGGCGCGTTATGGCCCAATTCGAGCATGCGCGTCATCAGCGTAGCCTGGCTGCCCTGGGCGTCCAGCACCGAATAAAAGCCCTTGTTCTGCCAGGCACGTTTGCCAAAGGCGTCATAAAACAGCCGGGTCGGCGCTGTGGCGGTGCTGCGTTCACCGTCGTACACAGGGGTTTTGCTCGCGCCACGCGCGGCGCCTTCGGCACTGCCCAGGTTGAGCTGGCAGGCGGAGTCATAGCAGGCGTGGCAGGCCACGCACTTCTCGGTAAAGATCGGCTGGATATCACGGGTGTAAGAAATCGCCGGAGCGGGACCTTGTGCCTGCACAGTGCTGGCGATCAGCGCAAGGACGGCGCTGGCAATTAGGCGAAGTGACATGTGTGCGGATCCCGATCCAGTGCGTCCAGTGAAAAGCCCGGCAATTCTACCGATGTCGGCGCCCTGCCAACATGAGCGATATTCATGAAAATGCCAATATGCTCTGAAACCACTCAGGTTTGCTATGATCGTTGCCCTCCGTGATACCTGACCAGAGTAGTCCCATGTCCGATCGTAGCGCTCGTCTGCAAGCCCTCCAACGCGCCCTCAAGGAACGCATCCTGATCCTCGACGGCGGCATGGGCACGATGATCCAGAGCTACAAACTCGAAGAGCAGGACTACCGTGGCAAACGCTTCGCCGACTGGCCGAGCGACGTCAAGGGCAACAACGACCTGCTGCTGCTCAGCCGCCCGGATGTCATCGCCTCGATCGAAAAAGCCTACCTGGACGCGGGCGCCGACATCCTCGAAACCAACACCTTCAACGCCACCCGCGTCTCCCAGGCCGACTACGGCATGGAAGAACTCACCTACGAGCTGAACGTAGAAGGTGCCCGGGTGGCGCGCAGGGTGGCCGATGCAAAAACCCTGGAAACCCCTGACCGCCCGCGTTTTGTCGCAGGCGTATTGGGCCCGACCAGCCGTACCTGCTCGCTGTCGCCCGATGTGAACAACCCGGGCTACCGCAACGTGACCTTCGACGAGTTGGTGGAAAACTACACCGAGGCCACCAAGGGCCTGATCGAAGGCGGTGCGGACATGATCCTCATCGAAACCATCTTTGACACCCTCAACGCCAAGGCCGCGATCTTTGCCGTGCAGGGCGTGTACGAAGAACTGGGGTTCGAGCTGCCGATCATGATTTCCGGCACCATCACCGACGCCTCCGGCCGTACCCTCTCGGGCCAGACCACCGAAGCGTTCTGGAACTCGGTGGCGCATGCCAAGCCGATTTCCGTGGGCCTGAACTGCGCCCTGGGCGCCCGCGAGTTGCGCCCCTACCTGGAAGAATTGTCCAACAAGGCCAGCACCTACGTGTCGGCCCACCCGAACGCGGGCCTGCCCAACGAATTTGGCGAATACGACGAACTGCCGTCGGAAACCGCCAAGGTCATCGAAGAGTTCTCCCAGAGCGGCTTTCTCAACATCGTCGGCGGCTGCTGCGGCACCACGCCGGGCCACATCGAAGCCATCGCCAAGGCCGTGGCCGGGTATGCACCGCGCCAGATCCCGGACATCCCCAAGGCCTGCCGCCTGTCGGGCCTGGAGCCCTTCACCATCGATCGCAGTTCATTGTTCGTCAACGTCGGCGAACGGACGAACATCACCGGCTCCGCACGGTTTGCCCGCCTGATCCGCGAAGAGAACTACACCGAAGCCCTGGAAGTCGCCTTGCAGCAGGTGGAAGCCGGTGCCCAGGTGATCGACATCAACATGGACGAAGGCATGCTGGACTCGAAGAAGGCCATGGTGACCTTCCTCAACCTGATTGCTGGCGAGCCGGACATTTCCCGCGTGCCGATCATGATCGACTCCTCCAAGTGGGACGTGATCGAAGCGGGCCTCAAATGCATCCAGGGCAAGGGCATCGTCAACTCCATCAGCATGAAAGAAGGCGTGGAGCAGTTCATTCACCACGCCAAACTGTGCAAACGCTATGGCGCCGCCGTGGTGGTGATGGCTTTCGACGAAGCCGGCCAGGCCGACACCGAAGCGCGCAAGAAAGAGATCTGCAAGCGCTCCTACGACATCCTGGTGAATGATGTCGGCTTCCCGCCGGAAGACATCATCTTCGACCCGAACATCTTCGCGGTCGCCACCGGTATCGAAGAACACAACAACTACGCCGTCGACTTCATCAACGCCTGCGCCTACATCCGCGACGAGCTGCCGTATGCACTGACCTCGGGCGGGGTGTCCAACGTGTCGTTCTCGTTCCGGGGCAACAACCCGGTGCGCGAGGCGATTCACTCGGTGTTCTTGCTGTACGCGATCCGCAACGGCCTGAGCATGGGCATCGTCAACGCCGGTCAGCTGGAGATCTACGACCAGATCCCGGTGGAACTGCGCGATGCGGTGGAAGACGTGGTGCTCAACCGCACCCCCGAAGGCACCGACGCCTTGCTGGCTATCGCCGACAAATACCGTGGCGACGGCAGCACCAAAGAAGCCGAAACCGAAGAGTGGCGCGGCTGGGACGTGAACAAGCGCCTGGAGCACGCGCTGGTCAAGGGCATCACCACGCACATTGTGGAAGACACCGAAGAGTCCCGGCAGTCGTTCGCCCGCCCGATCGAAGTGATCGAAGGCCCGCTGATGTCCGGCATGAATATCGTGGGCGACCTGTTTGGCGCCGGCAAAATGTTCCTGCCCCAGGTGGTGAAGTCCGCCCGCGTGATGAAGCAGGCCGTGGCCCACCTGATCCCGTTCATCGAGCTGGAAAAAGGCGACAAGCCCGAAGCCAAGGGCAAGATCCTGATGGCCACGGTGAAAGGCGACGTGCACGACATCGGCAAGAACATCGTCGGCGTGGTGCTGGGGTGCAACGGCTATGACATCGTCGACCTGGGCGTGATGGTGCCTGCCGAGAAAATCCTGCAGGTGGCCAAGGACGAAAAGTGCGACATCATCGGCCTGTCCGGCCTGATCACCCCGTCGCTGGACGAAATGGTGCACGTGGCCCGCGAGATGCAGCGCCAGGACTTCCACCTGCCGCTGATGATCGGCGGTGCCACCACGTCCAAGGCGCACACCGCGGTGAAAATCGAGCCCAAGTACAGCAACGATGCCGTGGTGTACGTCACCGACGCCTCGCGTGCTGTGGGCGTGGCGACGCAGTTGCTGTCCAAGGAGCTGAAGGCCGGGTTTGTCGAGCGCACCCGCGAGGAATACGTGGAAGTGCGCGAGCGCACCGCCAACCGCAGCGCCCGCACCGAGCGCCTGAGCTACGCCGCCGCCATCGCCAAGAAGCCGCAGTTCGACTGGAGCACCTACACGCCGGTCAAGCCGACCTTCACCGGCTCGCGCGTGCTGGACAATATCGACCTGAACGTGCTGGCCGAGTACATCGACTGGACGCCGTTTTTCATTTCCTGGGACCTGGCCGGTAAATTCCCACGCATCCTGGACGACGAGGTGGTCGGTGAAGCGGCCACCGCGCTCTACGCCGATGCGCGGGAAATGCTGACAAAGTTGATCGACGAAAAACTCATCAGCGCCCGTGCCGTGTTCGGGTTCTGGCCGACCAACCAGGTGCAGGATGACGATCTGCACGTGTACGGCGACGACGGCCAGCCCCTGGCCAAGTTGCATCACCTACGCCAGCAGATCATCAAGACCGACGGCAAGCCGAACTTCTCGCTGGCCGACTTCGTGGCCCCTAAAGACAGCGGCGTGACCGACTACATCGGGGGTTTCATCACCACCGCGGGCATTGGCGCCGAAGAAGTGGCCAAGGCCTACCAGGACGCGGGCGACGACTACAACTCGATCATGGTCAAGGCCCTGGCCGACCGCCTGGCCGAGGCTTGCGCCGAATGGCTGCACGAGCAGGTGCGTAAAGACTATTGGGGTTATGCCAAGGACGAGCACCTGGACAACGAGGCGCTGATCAAGGAGCAGTACAGCGGCATCCGCCCTGCCCCGGGCTACCCCGCCTGCCCGGACCACACCGAAAAGGGCACGCTGTTCCAACTGCTGGACCCCCAAGCCCGCGAAATGGAACCGGGCCGCAGCGGGGTGTTCCTCACCGAGCATTACGCGATGTTCCCGGCAGCGGCGGTCAGCGGTTGGTACTTCGCGCACCCGCAGGCTCAATATTTTGCCGTGGGCAAAATCGACAAGGACCAGGTCAACAGTTACACCGCACGTAAAGACCAAGACCTGAACGTGACCGAGCGCTGGCTGGCGCCCAACCTGGGTTACGACAACTGATCGGCGGGGGAGCTGGCGCGCCAGCTCCCCCCCTTTGAACGCATTGTTTGAACTATGCTCTCCCCAGGTTTCTTCTTGCGGGGGATGTATGGACGATCCAGCCGACCACAAACCACCTACTTTCTGGCAGATGCTCCACAGCGTGATGGCCGCCGCGTTTGGCGTGCAAAGCGGCAAAAACCGCGCCCGCGACTTTACCCACGGCAAGCCCAGCCACTTTGTGGTGCTGGGCATTGTGTTTACCGCGGTGTTTGCATTGACGCTGTTTGGCATCGTCCAGCTGGTGCTGCACTTGGCGGGGGTTTAGTGCAGCAACAGTTGCAGGCTGAACGGGTAACGGTAGCTGTCCGGCTTGCCCTGGGCCGACAACGCGACAAAATCCACGCCGTAGTTCTGCTGCGCGTTTATCTCTTTTAAGCGCCGTGCCTGGGACGGGTTGATCAACTGGAACAACGTTTCCTGGCGCTCCAGCCCGCCATGTCGGCGAATGTCGACGCCTGCCGCATCGTCATGCAGCAACACCATCGCCCAGCCGCCCACCGTAAAGTGCCCCGCCACCAGCGCACTCAAGCGCCCGTCCAGCAACGCTTCCAGCACGTGGGGCGAACTGTTGACCGCGCTGAACAACACGTCCTCGCCCGGCTTGCCCCCACGGTCCTGCAACGCCTGCATCGCCCCCAGCGCCATCTCGTCGTTGGCCGACCAGACCAGGGCGGTTTGCGGGTAGCGCACAAACAACTGCGTGGCCTGTTCAAAGGCGCGCTGGCGGTTCCACTCGCCGTACACCAATTGCCGCAAGCGCACCTGAGGGTGCTCGGCCAGGGCGCGCTGTAGGCCGGTTTCGCGGCGCTGGGCGGCCGGGGTGTTCTTGACGCCGGAAAAGGCGATCAGGTCCAGGGTCTGCCCCGGCGCGACGGGGCCGTGACGGCGCAGCAGCTCGTTGAGCATCAGGTAGCCTGCGTCTTCATCGTTGGACACCACGCTGCCGAGCAGGTCGGGGTAGTGGCGGGTGTCCAGACGCTGCTGTTGATCGGCCGTCAGCGCGTTATTGACGATCAGCAATTTGACCCCACTGCCCTGGGACAGCCGCAAGATTTGCGGGGCGACGTATTGCTCGTTGACCAGCACCAGGTAATCCGGCCGATGGGCGCCCGAAAACGCCTCACGCGCCTGGGCCAGCGTATTTTGCGGGTCGCGCTCGGAATAGCGCACGCGCAAATCCAGGCCGAGGTCCTTGGCGGCGGCCTGCATGAATTGCGCGTAACTGACCCAGAAGGTTTCGGTTGACGTGCCAGGGTTCAGAAACACCACCGACGTGGCGTGCGCCGCCGTCGCTCCCAGCATCCATAAACACGCGAACAGAACCTTCAACATGATGACCCGAACCTGGCGATTGACCCCTGCCATCATAGTGGCAACCGATAGGTCAATCGAGGTTGCGCCCGCCTTTACTGATGACTGACCCAGAACACAGCGGTTGAAACCACCAGCACAATCAGGAACAGAATGGCCCAGGCGTCCACGGTACTGTCGCTTTTGCGGGCTTTGGTCGGATTGCTCATAGCATCGCCTCTTGTCGGTTTTATAGGTGATTGCACGAAGACTCGAGCAGAGTAAAGTTGATGATTGCCCGCATGACAAATGTGGGTATGGCGATAACCCTTCTCACTTAGGCGATTTGGTTCTTTGCATATACTCAAACTTCACTTTTGCGCATAAACGCAAACTGGTATCGTGCGCCGGCTCCGTTGGGAGTGCGCGGCCGTGCGCGCAGATTTGCCGAGAACAGGACCTATATGTACGTATACGACGAATACGATCAGCGCATCATCGAGGACCGCGTCAAGCAGTTCCGTGATCAGACCCGACGCTATCTGGCAGGTGAACTGAGCGAAGAAGAGTTCCGCCCTCTGCGCCTGCAAAATGGCCTTTATGTTCAGCGCTTTGCGCCGATGCTGCGGGTTGCCGTGCCCTATGGCCAACTGACCTCCCGTCAGACCCGCATGATGGCCAAGATTGCCCGCGACTACGACAAAGGCTACGCCCACATCAGTACGCGCCAGAACGTGCAGTTCAACTGGCCGGCCCTGGAAGATGTGCCGGACATCCTGGCTGAATTGGCCACCGTGCAGATGCACGCCATTCAGACCAGCGGTAACTGCCTGCGTAACGTCACCACCGACCAATTTGCCGGTGTGGCCGCTGACGAGCTGATCGACCCGCGCCCCTGGTGCGAAATTGTCCGTCAATGGACCACCTTCCACCCCGAATTCGCCTACCTGCCACGCAAGTTCAAGATCGCCATCAATGGCTCGACCTCGGACCGCGCGGCAATCGAAGTGCACGACATTGGCCTTGAGCCCGTATACAACGCCGCCGGGGAGCTGGGCTTCCGGGTTCTGGTGGGTGGCGGCCTGGGCCGTACGCCAGTGGTCGGCGCGTTCATCAACGAATTTTTGCCGTGGCAAGACCTGTTGAGCTACCTCGACGCCATCCTGCGTGTGTACAACCGCTATGGCCGTCGCGACAACAAGTACAAGGCCCGCATCAAGATTCTGGTCAAGGCGCTGACGCCTGAAGTGTTCGCCCAGAAAGTCGACGCCGAAATGGAACACCTGCGCGGCGGCCAGACCACCCTGACCGACGCCGAAGTGCACCGCGTGGCCAAGCATTTCGTCGACCCGGACTACAAGGCCCTGAGCAATCAGGACGCCGAGCTTGCCGCGCTGGACCTGCAACACCCAGGCTTCGCCCGCTGGCGCACCCGCAACACCCTGGCCCATAAAAAGCCGGGTTATGTGGCCGTGACCCTGTCGCTCAAACCAACCGGCGTAGCGCCGGGCGATGCCACCGACAAACAGCTGGACGCGATCGCTGACCTGGCCGACCAGTTCAGCTTCGGCCAACTGCGCACCTCCCACGAGCAGAACGTGATTCTGGCCGACGTGGAACAGAGCCAGTTGTTCACCCTGTGGGGCGAGCTGCGCGAAAACGGTTTTGCCACGCCCAACATCGGCCTGCTGACCGACATCATCTGCTGCCCGGGCGGCGACTTCTGCTCCCTGGCCAACGCCAAGTCAATCCCGATTGCCGAGTCGATCCAGCGCCGTTTCGACGACTTGGACTACCTGTTCGACATCGGCGAACTGGACCTGAACATTTCCGGCTGCATGAACGCCTGTGGTCACCACCACGTGGGCCACATCGGCATCCTGGGCGTGGACAAGAAAGGCGAAGAATTCTACCAAGTGTCCCTGGGCGGCAGCGCCAGCCGTGACGCGAGCCTGGGCAAGATCCTCGGCCCGTCCTTTGCCCAGGAAGCCATGCCTGACGTGATCGGCAAACTGATCGACGTGTACGTCGAACAGCGCACCGAAGATGAGCGCTTCATCGACACTTACCAGCGCATTGGCATCGACCTGTTCAAGGAGCGCGTCTATGCAACGAATCATTAAGAACAACGAGGTCATCGACGAAACCTGGCACCTGCTGCCCAAGGATACGAGCTTTGACAGCATCTCCAACTGCGACGACCTGATCGTGCCGTTGGCGCTGTGGCGCGAACACGGCCACGCCCTCAAGGCCCGCGACGGTGGCCTGGGTGTGTGGTTGGACGCCGATGAAGAAGCCGAAGAAATCGGCACCGACGTGGAGCACTTCCAGGTCATCGCGCTGAACTTCCCGGCCTTCACCGACGGGCGCAACTACTCCAACGCCCGCCTGCTGCGTGACCGTTACGGCTACAAAGGTGAACTGCGTGCGATTGGCGATGTACTGCGCGACCAGCTGTTCTACCTGCGCCGCTGCGGGTTCGATGCCTTCGCCTTGCGCGCCGACAAAGACCCGTACGAAGCCCTGGAAAGTCTCAAGGACTTCTCGGTGACGTACCAGGCGGCGACGGACGAGCCGTTGCCGCTGTTCAGACGGCGCTAGGCAATACGCGGCAAGCTTGCAGCTTCACGCATCAAGCTTGCCGCACAACACTTGCCCTACCTGCCACCTCCCGACCGAACACGCCACCCCTTCCGGCTGCGCCCTTATCACCTCGATCACACCCAGCAACTGCGCTTTATTGCGCGCCAATTGCGCCTGCAGGGTTTCGATCTGCCGGACTTTGCTCTCTAGCCCCTCGATCAATACCTCCCGCTTGTGCTCGCCCGGCGTGGGCATCAACGCCTTGAGTTCCTGCAGCGTGAACCCGGCCTGTTGTGCGCTCTGGATCAACTGCAGCATCTGCAAGGCCTCCGGCGCATAACGCCGGTAGCCATTGGCCTGGCGTCCTACCTGGCTGATCAAGCCTTGAGCCTCATAGAAGCGGATGCGCGAAGCAGCCAAGCCGCTCTGTTTTGCCAACTCGCCAATATTCATCGTCACGCCCCGCTTGACATTAAAGTTAACTTTAAGCTTAGCCTGAGGCCTCCCCCGCTCAGGAGTCAACCCATGTCACCCTTTGAAGCCTTGCCACTGCCCAACGGCCAGACCTTGTCCAACCGTATCGCCAAGGCGGCGATGGAGGAGAACATGGCCGACGCCCATCAGGCACCGTCACCCGCCCTGATGCGTCTTTACCAGGCCTGGGCCGAGGGCGAAGCCGCGCTGTTGTTGACCGGAAATGTGATGATCGACCGCCGCGCCATGACCGGCCCGGCAGGCGTGGCCCTGGAAGACGAGCAGCAATTGGAGGCGTTCCAGCGCTGGGCCGCCATTGGCCGGGCCAAGGGGGCGCATTTCTGGGTGCAACTCAACCACCCCGGCCGCCAAATGCGCGCCAACCTGGGCCAGGTTGCGCGGGCGCCGTCGGCGGTTCCGCTGGAGCTGGGTGGTTTTTCCAAGATGTTCGCGCCGCCCAAGGCCATGCGTGAAGAGGACATCCGGGACGTCATCGCACGCTTCGCCAACAGCGCACGCCTGGCAGAGAAAGCAGGCTTTACCGGGGTGCAGATTCATGCGGCGCACGGTTACCTGATCAGCCAGTTCCTGTCGCCCGTGAGCAACAAGCGCGAAGACGCTTGGGGAGGTTCATTGGCCAATCGCGCCCGCCTGCTGATCGAAGTGGTGCAGGCCGTGCGGGCCGTGGTCAGCGCCACGTTCTGCGTGTCGGTAAAACTCAATTCGGCGGATTTCCAGCGCGGCGGCTTTGACGCCAACGACGCCCGGGCCGTGGTGGCGTTACTCAACGCGCTGCCCATCGACCTGCTGGAATTGTCGGGCGGCAGCTATGAAGCGCCTGCGATGCAGGGTGAAGCTCGCGACGGGCGCACGCTGGCCCGTGAAGCGTACTTTCTCGACCTGGCCAGCGAGCTGGCGGCGCTGGCTCAGATGCCAGTCATGGTGACCGGCGGCATCCGTCGCTTACCCGTGGTCCAGCAAGTGCTGGACAGCGGCATCGCCATGGCGGGCATCGCCACGGCCCTGGCGCTGGAGCCCAAGCTGGTCAAACACTGGCGCGAAGGCCGCGACCTCAACCCGCAACTGCAACCTATCCGCTGGAAACGCAAGCCGCTGGCCAGCCTGGCCAGCATGGCGGTGGTGCGTTATCAACTGAAGCGCCTGAGCCGTGGCCGCCTGCCTAAACCTGACGTCGCGCCATGGCTGGCACTGGTCCAGGACCAGCTGTACCTGGCCCGGCGCACACGGCAATACCGCGCGGCCATGGCACATTCTTCACATTAAAAAGGGAGCATTCGCCGCCGCGGGGTTGTCCTCTGTTGATCGACTCACTGACCAATGGAGTGCCTCATGGCTAAAATCACCCTGGCCCGCCAACTGGCGACCACCCTGGAACAGGCCGGCATCAAGCGCATCTGGGGCCTGACCGGCGACAGCCTCAACGGCCTTACCGACGCCCTGCGCAGCATGGACAGCATCGAGTGGATGCACGTACGCCACGAAGAGGTGGCCGCCTTTGCCGCCGGTGCCGAAGCGGCGGCCACAGGCGAGCTGACGGTGTGTGCCGGCAGCTGCGGGCCGGGCAACCTGCACTTGATCAACGGCCTGTTCGACTGCCATCGCAACCATGTCCCGGTGCTGGCGATTGCCGCGCAAATCCCCTCCTCGGAGATCGGCCTTAATTACTTTCAGGAAACCCATCCCCAGGAGCTGTTCAAGGAGTGCAGCCACTTCATTGAGCTGGTGACCAACCCCGAGCAGATGCCGCAGGTGCTGCACCGCGCCATGCGCTCAGCGATCCTCAACCGCGGCGTGGCCGTGGTGGTGATTCCCGGCGACGTGTCGCTGCTGGAAGTCCAAGACACGCTCAAGCCATGGCCCGCGCTGATGACGCCGCGCACGCTGCCCGCCGAACAAGACCTGCAACGCCTGGGCGACATCCTTGAGCGCAGCACGTCCGTCACTCTGCTGTGCGGCAGCGGCTGCGCCGGTGCCCATGACGAGGTGGTGGCCCTGGCCGACGCCCTCGGCGCGCCGGTGGTGCACGCGCTGCGCGGCAAGGAGCATGTGGAATGGGACAATCCGTTCGACGTGGGCATGACCGGGCTGATCGGGTTCAGCTCCGGTTACCACGCCATGCTCAATTGCGACACGCTGATCATGCTCGGCACCGACTTCCCGTATCGCCAGTTCTACCCCACGGACGCCACCATTATCCAGGTCGACCGCAACCCGCAAGCGCTTGGCCGACGCGTCACCCTGGACCTGGGCATCGCCGCCGATGTGGCTGAAACCCTGCGTGCCCTGCTGCCGCGCCTGACCCGCAAGGCCGACCGCAGTTTCCTCGACACCTCGCTCAAGCATTACCAAAAAGCCCGCCAGGGCCTGGACGACCTGGCGCAACCGTCCAAGGCCAACCGGCCGATTCACCCGCAATACGTCACCCGCCTGCTGAGCGAGCTGGCGGACGACGACGCGATCTTCACCGCGGATGTGGGCTCGCCCACCGTCTGGGCCGCACGCTATTTGAAGATGAACGGCAGGCGCCGGTTGATCGGCTCGTTCAACCACGGCTCGATGGCCAATGCCATGCCCCAGGCCATTGGCGCGCAGGCGGCGTTTCCCGGGCGTCAGGTGATTTCACTGTCTGGCGATGGCGGTTTCAGCATGCTGATGGGGGACTTCATTTCACTGGCCCAGTTGAAGTTGCCGGTGAAAGTGGTGGTGTATGACAACGCGTCGCTGGGTTTCGTCGCCATGGAGATGAAAGCGGCGGGCTACCTGGACACCGGCACCGACCTGAAAAACCCGGATTTTGCCGCCATGGCCAATGCCATGGGCATTCTGGGCATCCGCGTGGATCAATCCGAAGACCTGGAACCGGCCCTGCGCCGCGCGCTGGCCCATGACGGGCCGGTGCTGGTGGACGTGATCACCGCCACTCAGGAGCTGGCGATGCCGCCCAGCATCAAACTGGAACAGGCCAAGGGGTTCAGCCTGTACATGCTCAAGGCAGTGATGAGTGGCCGGGGTGACGAGGTCATTGAACTGGCGCGGACCAACTGGTTCAGGTAACTGCGCAACACGTCAGGCAGGAGCGGGTTCGCCCGCCCCTGCCTGGCGGTATCAGCCCGCCTGCTTGGCGACCCACTTGGCGTACGCGTCGATAAACGCTTGCAGGAACGGCCGGGTTTTCTCCGACAACGCCCCCGACTCATCAAACACACTGCCCGCGCCGCCCAGGTAGGCCTCGGGTTGCTGCATGCACCACACATCGAGAAACACCAGGGATTGACGCAAATGATGGTTGGCGCCAAAACCGCCGATGGCACCGGGCGAGACGCTGATAATGGCGCCCGGCTTGGCGCTCCAGACACTTTGGCCATAGGGGCGCGAGCCCACATCAAGGGCGTTTTTCAACGCAGCCGGCACAGAGCGGTTGTATTCCGGCGTGACGAACAGCACCGCGTCGGCGGCCTTCACGTGCTGGCGAAACGGCGCATACGTTGCGGGGGCGCTCGCTCCGTCATGGTCTTCGTTGTAGAGCGGCAGGTCGCCGATCTCGACGATGTTCAACTGGAGGTTGGCCGGTGCCAGTTCGGCCAGGGCCAGCGCGACTTTGCGGTTGATCGACGCTTTTCTCAAGCTGCCCACCAGGACGGCAACGGTATAGACCTTGCTCATTGGGTTTCCCTGCGTTTGATTGAACAGCCTGTAGTTATAGAGCCTGCACCGCTCGATCACCAGCGGGCCGTCGCAACCGTGCTCGCTGCATGCCTGCCCGCAGTATTTTTTTGCGCCCCGGTAAACTACCGGGGTTTCAGACGGTCTACAGAACCGCAAATCGAGTGTTAATCCCCAGAGGTTCTAAAGAGATGGCAGCAGTACTTGTCGGACAGTTTCATGCCAGAGACGCAGAAGGCCGCGTTTATTCGGTGCATGAGTTCCAGGAATCCACCCCGCCCCTCGACGGCCTGACAGGCTCGACGCCTGCCACCACCTACAAGCTGGCGATCGGCGACCGTGTAGAAAAACTCGACGGCAATGAGTTCAAGCTGGTTCAGACAGGCACCATCATCGTGCGCGAACCCGAAACCGCCCACGCGTCATAACCCCTGCCTGCCCAGTCCTGGCCCTCCCGGCCGCGTGACTGGGCCCAGGTTGCGTGCAGGGCTTAAAGGTCGTGCATCTGGGTGAGTTCGATGCGGCGTTCACCGTCCATCTTCTTGACCTCGACCACCACCTTCCCCCGTTCGCCTGCCACCTGGTAAAGACCCAGCCTGAACCCCACCTTTTTGCCGTCAGCCCCCTGCGGCCAGCTGTAGTGATGGGAAATCTTGCGCACATCGACAGCGGACACCACACCGACCCGCTCGGTGACTTGCGGGTGCGTGCGAACAAACGCCTGAAACTGCACATTGGCAGGATTGCTCGCCAGGTAGCGGCTGGTAAAAAAATCAACGCCTGCCCAAAACACCAAGGCCCCGATAACGACGGCTGCTATCAGCAGGTACCTGCCTTTTCCGTGATCGAACGCAATCATGGCTCACTCCTTGCGCGCCTGTTGATACAACAGTAGTCGCACAACGCCATAACGCCAGGGCCAGTCACGGGCTGCGTATTTCAGTCATCTGGATCGCCTGCTCACCCTCCACGGCCTTGAGCGTGACGATCAACCGGCCCCGCTCGCCCTCGACCGAAAACATCGAACGCGTATAACCCGGCGTATCGCCCGCAGGCCCGTAACCGGGATAGGCCACCACCTGCCTGACCAACGCGATGTCGATCACCGCGCCCACCCGCTCGGTCACTTGCTCCTCTGAGCGGATAAAGGCTTCAAGCGCCTGGTTTTCCGGCGAGGGTTCGAGGGAACGGTCCAGCAGGTAACCGATTGCCCACCCCAGGATCACAATGACCAGGATGTGCTTGATCGATACCCCGAAAATTGTCGTGGGCATGGGTGTGAGGGACCTGACCTGTTTTTGTTGTAAGTGCCAGCGAGCCGGCAGTGGTCGTTCACGATCGAACGCGCCATTTTAATCAGGCCCTGGCGCAATGCCAGCGGTCATCTGTCGCCAGGACGCAGATAGCAAGGTGCTAGTCGCCGTAGGTGATGTCCACGTTATCGCCGACGCCGCCTGGCGTGCGGTCCTTGCCAAACGAGAACAGCTCGAAAGGCACCGCTGGCAGGGTCGACGGGTAGTGGTACTGGTAGGCAACGCCCCAAGGGTCGGTCAACAGCGTGTCTTGCACATACGGCCCCTTCCAGCGGCCTTCGCCCGCAGGCTGGCGCGTCAAGGCGGCCAGGCCTTCGTCATCGGTGGGGTAGCGGCCGGTGTCCTGATGGAACTGTTCGACCGCCTTGCCCAACTCGGCCACCTGGCGTTTGGCCGTGGCGATTTCCACCAGCGCCACATCACCGAACAGTCGTGGCCCCAGGGCCAGGGCAAGCACGCCGATGATGAGCAATACCACCAGCACTGCCCACCGCGTGAAGCCTCGGTGGGCACGCCAGCCGCCCCGTCTTGTGGTTTTACCGGACATCCTAAGGCTCCCCCCGTGGATCCTTGTTGATACGCGTTTTGTGTGACCCGTGTGTGGCAGCGCCCGCCAGGCTAACGGTAGCTGATCGCGCACGCCGTTTGCGCTGTTTTTTGCCCACCCTTGAATCCGCGGGGCACTGAACATAGACTCCGGCGATGCGTTTACGTCATATCGAAGTGATTCAGGCCATTTTGCAGACCGGACACCTCGGCACGGCCGCCGAATGGTTGCAACTGCCCGTGCCCGATGTGGACGCTACGCTCAAGGATGCCGAGCAGCAACTGGGTTTCATGCTCTTTGCCAGTGTGCGCGGGCGTTTGCAGGCCACCCGCGAAACCCTTGAGCTGCAAGGCCACATCGCCCAGCTCTATGAAGCGCTGGAACCGGTGCAGCGCCTGGCCAGCAGCCTGAAACACCATCACGCGCCACCGCTGCGCGTGTTGTGCACCCCGCCGCTAGCCAATCAGTTGCTGCCCCAGGCCATCGCGGCGCTGCGTCGGCGCTTTCAAGACACCCCCTGCAACCTCGCAAGCCAGCCCACCCGTGACATCGTCAAAAGCCTGCTGCTGCACGAGGCGCAACTGGGCCTGAGCCTGCACGACCCCGAACACCCGCAGATCGATTGCACGCCACTGGCCCAGGGCAAGCTGCAATTGCTGGCGCCCCACGGCTGGCTCAAGCCCAAGCAGAAATACATCGCCCTGCAGGACCTGGCCGGGCAGTCGATGATCGGCCTGGAGGGCCAGGACCCGTTGAGTCGACTGCTGGACAGCAAGCTGCAGGCGCTGCGCCCGCTGCCGGTGGTGCAGACGCGCGTGCAAACCTACCAAATGATGCGCAGCATGGTGGAGGCCGGAGAAGGCCTGGCGATTGTCGACCCCTTCACCGCTACCGGCGCACGCGAGGCCGGGTTGGACGCGTGCCCGCTGTCACCGCCGATCATGGTGACCCTGCACGTACTGACGCTCAAGGACAGCCCGACCTCGCCCGCCCTCAACGCCCTGCTGCACATCATCACCGAAAAGGCCGAACAGCTGCTTGCCGGGGCTACACCGCCTCCAAGTCAGCCTTGAACAAGCGATACCAGAAAATCGCGACTTCGCGGGTCTGCGGATCGATGCCGCGATAGCGCAGGTGATCGATCCCGCCCACCACATACCCGCAACGCTCATACAACCGACAGGCACCCAGGTTGTTGTTCTGGGTTTCGAGCATCATGCCGGGCAGGTTTTTCTTGCGGCTCCAGAACTGCGCCACGTCCAGCAACGCCTTGGCCACCCCAAAACGCCGGGCGGGCGCGGCGACGGCCAGTTCGTCGACATGGGCAAACCCGTTCCAGTTGGTGCTGACCACGATGTGCCCCACCGGCTGGTCATCCAGGTAGGCCATAAACACCACACTGTCGGGTGCATTGCGAAAACTGGCGAATTCTTCGGGGTCGATGCCATAGCATTTGCGGTACGGCACCACGGTTTCCACCGCCCATTGATCGACACGCTTGCCAATCTGCGGCACACCGTAGGCGCTCACCTCAAAGCTGAAGTCGCTGCCCCATACGTAAGCGTCAAATCCTTCATCGGCAACCCGGACACTGAGCCCGGGGTATTTCGGGTTCACCACAGCGTGCATAACCTTCCCTAACCCTTTATGCAATCGACGGTATAACAACGACCACTGCCGTCGTCTTCGTGTTGCAGTCCATGAACATCTGCGACAAATCCTGGAAAACTGCTGTCAAACGTCCTGGCAAACGCCAGGTAATCGATGATCGAGCGTGTCGACTCAGTAAACCGCTCACCTGGCATGATCAGCGGGATACCCGGCGGATACGGTACCAGCATCACCGCTGCAATGCGCCCCGCCAAGGCATCGATGGGCACGGCCTCGATATCGCCACGCACCAGTTGGTCGTAGGCATCGGCCGGTTTCATCGCCACTTCCGGCAGCACCGTGTACATGCGCTTGAGGTGCTTGGCCGTGGCATTGCTGCGGTAACAACCGTGCAACTGGTCACACAAGTCCTGCAAACCCAGGCCCTGGTAACGGGTCGGCCCCTGCTCGAATACCGAGGGCAGGCAACTGGCCAGGCTGACATTGGCGTCGTAGTTGCGCTTGAACTCCAGCAATTCGGTGAGCAGGGTACTCCACTTGCCCTTGGTGATGCCCATGGAAAACAGGACGAGGAACGAATACAACCCAGTCTTTTCCACCACCAGCCCGCGCTCCCACAAAAACTTGCTGACCACGGCTGCCGGAATACCGTGCTCGGCCAGGGCGCCACTGGCGTTCAGGCCGGGCATCACTAGCGTGACTTTGATCGGGTCCAGCAACACGTAGTCTTCGGCGACTTCGCCAAAGCCGTGCCAGTCGGCATCAGGTTGTAGCAGCCAGTCTGCCGTGGCCACGCGGTCGATGCCCTCCACCATCGGCGGCTGCCAGATGGAAAACCACCACTGCTCGGCGGCGATGTGCTGGCGCAGGTTGGCCAGCGCACGCCGGAAGCTCAGCGCCTCGTCAAACATCTCTTGCAACAGCGAGCGGCCAGCCGGGCCTTCCATCATGGCCGACGCCACGTCCAGCGAGGCGATGATGCTGTACTGCGGCGACGTGGAGATATGCATCATGAACGCTTCGTTGAAACGGTCGCGGTCCAATTGCTTCGCGCCACCGTCCTGCACGTGGATCATCGAGGCCTGGCTGAACGCCGCAAGCAACTTGTGCGTAGAGTGGGTGGTGAACACCAGCGGGCTGTCCGCACTGCGCGAGGTGCCCATGCCGTAGCGCCCGGCAAAGAACTCATGAAACGCCGCGTAGGCGTACCAGGCCTCATCGAAATGCAGCACCTCGACGCTGTTACCCAGTTGTTGCTTGATCAGCTCGGCGTTGTAGCACAGGCCGTCATAGGTGGAGTTGGTCACCACCGCCATCTTGACCTTGGCCGCACGGCCACGGGTCAGCGGGCTGGCGTCGATCTTGGCGCGGATCGACGCAGGGCTGAATTCGCTCAGCGGGATGGGGCCGATAATCCCCAGCTCGTTGCGCTCCGGGCACAGGTACAGCGGGATCGCGCCGGTCATGATGATCGAATGCAACACCGATTTGTGGCAGTTGCGGTCGACCAGCACCAGGTCATCGCGCGCCACCATGGAATGCCACACGATCTTGTTGGCGGTGGAGGTGCCGTTGATGACAAAAAACGTGTGGTCCGCGCCAAAATTGCGGGCCGCCCGCGCTTCGGCGTCGGCCAAGGGCCCGGTGTGATCGAGCAGCGAACCCAGCTCCGGCACCGACACGGAGAGGTCCGAGCGCAGGGTGTTTTCCCCGAAGAACTGATGAAAGGCTTGCCCCACCGGGCTTTTGCGATAGGCCACCCCGCCGCCATGACCGGGGGTGTGCCACGAATAGTTGGAGTCGGCGGTGTGCTGCACCAGCGCCTTGAAAAACGGCGGCAGCAGGCCATCGAGGTAGGCGCGGGCAGCGCGGGCCACTTGCCGGGCCAGAAACGGCACGGTGTCTTCGAACAGGTACAAAATGCCGCGCAACTGGTTGAGTTCGCTCATGGCATCCGCCGGGGCGTTTTCCAGGGTGACTTGCTCACCGAGGGCAAAGATCGGCAGGTTGGGCGCCCGTACCCGGGCCAGACGTATCAGCTCCACCATGTTTTGCAGCAGGTGGGTGTTTTCCCCGGCGCCCTCGGCGGCGATCAACATGCAGGCGAGGCCGTGATGGGTGGAGGCCACCAGGCGGCCTTCGGCGTAATCCACAGCGCAAAAAATACTGAAGCCTTCCTGTTCCAGCTCCCGGGCGATGCCTCGCACCCGGTCGCCAGCGACGGTGTCGGCCTTGATGTCGCGGTGCACGATAAGGACAGGGAACTTCAGGTCTTTATACATGGGCCGAACATCCTGAGGGCGATGTACTCAGGGTAGAAGCTCGGGCCCGATGTGGCGAATGAAGATAAGGACAGCGTCAGGAAAATTACTGGGACAGCTGCGACCACAGCGCCGGTGCACCCGCCGACTTGGCGATCGCCTCGAGGCGCCCGGCATGTTCGGCCAGGTCGTGCTCGCTGGCACGAATGATCGCGGTGGGCTTGCGGTCGGCCGGCAAGCGGCGGATTTCGGAGGGCCGGTTGCCCGAGCCTTCTGCGCCGCTACCGTCGGCACCGTTGCCTGCCAGCGAGAGGCTGGTCTGGCCACCGGTCATGGCCAGGTAGACGTCGGCCAGAATCTCGGAGTCGAGCAACGCGCCGTGCAGCTCACGGCCCGAGTTGTCGACACCGTAGCGTTTGCACAACGCATCGAGGCTGTTGCGCTGCCCCGGGTGACGCTCGCGCGCCATCATCAGGGTATCGAGGATCGAACAGTGACGGGAAAGGTCAGTGCGATCCGCGGCCCCCATCAGGGCGAATTCGTTGTTGATGAAGCCGACGTCAAACGCCGCGTTGTGGATGATCAGTTGTGCGCCGTTGATGAACTCGAAGAATTCGTCAGCCACTTCGGCGAAACGCGGCTTGCCCTTGAGGAACTCGTCGGTAATACCGTGGACGCCGATCGCGCCCTCGTCACTTTCACGGTCCGGTTGCAGGTACACGTGGAAGTGACGACCGGTGAGGCGCCGGCCCATCAACTCGACACAGCCGATCTCGATGATCCGGTGGCCGTCGGTCACCGGCATGCCGGTGGTTTCGGTATCGAGTACTACAGATCGGATGGCCATCAGGGTTCAGCTCTCAGCGGGTCGGTACACATCAAGGGGCGGGATATTAACACGGCGGCGGGCATCAGTTCTGCTTGTAGCCGCGCACTTCGTCCACGCCACGGTTGGCCAACTGGTCGGCCCGTTCGTTACCGTGATGGCCGATGTGCCCGCGCACCCACTTCCAGGTGATGTTGTGGCGGTTGCACTGCTCGTCGAGCAACTGCCACAGGTCGGCGTTTTTCACCGGTTCCTTGGCTGCGGTTTTCCAGCCGCGCTTCTTCCAGTTGACCATCCACTCGTTGATGCCCTTCATCACGTATTGAGAGTCGGTCACCAGCAACACGTCGCAGTGGCGCTTGAGTTCTTCAAGGCCACGGATAGCGCCCATCAGCTCCATGCGATTGTTGGTGGTGTTGGCTTCGCCGCCCCACAATTCCTTCTCCACGCCCTTGCACACCAGCAAGGCGCCCCAGCCGCCGGGGCCGGGGTTGCCCTTGCAGGCGCCATCGGTGAAGAGTTCTACGCTGTCTGTCATTTCACTGTCCTGGAACGGCCCGCCGACAAACGATCGGCACAGGCCCGAGGCCGGAAAACCCGACCTGCAATCAAAAAGGTATTTTTACGGTTTGCCCTGTTCGCGATTGACCTTGGCCAGCGGCATCGGCACCAGCTTGCCCATCGGTTCGCGCCGTACCTGGCGAACGGGCCGCAACCCCACCGCGATCTTGCGGGCCACCAGTAAATAGAAGCCACCGCCCGACAACTGCCAACTGCCTGCGCGGCGCTCCCAGCCCGCCAGGCGGCCCTGCCATTTGGTGGACGCAAGCGGCGGACGATAGCACCCGAAGCGGCGTTTCTCCAGCGCGAAGCCCAGCAGGTTCAACCAGTCGCTAACCCGCGACGGCGAGATACAGCGCGCCTGGCGCAAGCCGTCATGGGCAAAGAAATGCCGCAGGCCCCAACTGCTCCAGGGGTTGATGCCCACGATCAGCAAATGCCCGCCGGGGCGTACGCTGCTCGCCGCCTCACGCAGCAAACCGTGGGGCGACAGGCAAAAGTCCAGCCCGTGCTGCAACACCACCACATCGGCGGCGTGCTCGCTCAACGGCCAGGCCTGTTCTTCACAAACGATCTCGACCCCGGGCAACGGTGCGCCCAGGCGTACAGTGCGCTGCACCTGCGGCGCGACCGGCGGGGTTTGCGCCGACGGGCCGTAATGCACCAGGTAACCCCCAAAAAAACGGCCCAGCTCGTCTTCGAGCATGCGCCGTTCTTCTTCCAGCAAAAATTGCCCGACAGGCCCGGACAGCCATTCACGGGCTGCTCCGATCAAGGCCAGCCACTCGGGATCGGCCTGGGCGAACGCTTTATCAGTCATTGCATTCTCCAACTCGCCAAGACGCTCTAAGATGCACCAATGTGTTCAGCTTGGCGAATCGAAGAATGATACAGATCAGTGCCCTGCCCGCCTTCACCGATAACTACATCTGGTTGTTACAAGACCCACACACCCAACGCTGCGCCGTGGTCGACCCCGGCGACGCCGCGCCCGTGCTGGCCTGGCTTGAACAACACCCTGGCTGGACCCTCAGCGACATCCTCATCACCCATCATCACAATGATCACGTCGGCGGCGTCGAGCAACTTAAACGTGTTTGCGGGGCGACGGTCTACGGCCCGGCCCATGAAAAAATCCCGGCGCGGGACGTGGCCCTCGACGACAACGCACGCATCACCGTGCTCGGCTGGGCGTTCGAGGTACTTGCCGTGCCAGGCCATACCCTGGGCCATATTGCCTATTATCACGAGGGCGTGCTGTTTTGCGGCGACACCCTGTTTGCCGCCGGGTGCGGCCGCCTGTTCGAGGGCACGCCGCAACAAATGCACACCTCGCTCGAGCGCCTGGCAGCGTTGCCGGCCAGCACGCGGGTGTACTGCACGCACGAGTACACGCAAAGCAACCTCAGGTTTGCCCAGGCGGTAGAGCCGGACAATGCCGATATCGCCGAACGCGTAGAGAACGTCAGGAAACTACGGGAAAACGGTGAGATTACGCTGCCGTCGACCCTGGCGCTCGAAAAACGCACCAATCCCTTCCTGCGTACAGCCGAAACATCTGTTAAAGAAAAAGCAGACGAACGGAGCGGTCGCGATAACCACAGCGCAAGCGAGGTATTTGCTAGCTTGCGGTCCTGGAAAGATTCTTTCTAAGAAGAAGGATTTTGGTACGTAATTTCTGAATGGTTGACCGCAACCAAAGCGCTTTCTAGAATCGCCCGACATTTTTGCCCGGAACTTACTTCCAGCCAATGTCGTCATCTATTCGTAAATCCAACCATTCAGACGCATTGACCCGCCTGGCCCAAGCCGTGGCGGTGGCTGTGTCCGCCACCCTGGCGGGCTGCCAATCGACGAATTTCGCCGCACAATCCACCGTGCAACCCAAGCCGAACCTCACTGCCAAAATCAAGCAAAAACCGATCTGGCTCACCGAGAAGGCCAACCCCGATGTACCCCAGGATGTCTGGGAACGCATGCGCCGGGGCTTTCAATTGCAGGACGGGCTGGGCGTGAACCCGCGCATCGAGCAACAGCGGCTGTGGTTCGCCAGCAACCCTTCCTTTTTAGAGAACGCCGGAGAACGCGGCAGTCTCTACATGCATTACATCGTCGAACGTCTTGAAGAACGCAACATGCCCCTGGAACTGGCGCTGCTGCCAGTGATTGAAAGCGCCTACAACCCGATGGCCTATTCGCGCAGCGACGCGGTCGGGTTGTGGCAATTCATCCCTTCCACCGGGCGCTACTTCAACCTGCGCCAGACCCGCGCCTACGATGGCCGCCGTGACATCACGGCCTCCACCACCGCCGCCCTGGACTACCTGACCCGCCTGCATGACATGTTCAACGGCGACTGGCTGCTGGCCCTGGCGGCCTATAACGCCGGCGAAGGCACCGTCAGCCGGGCCATCGAGCGCAACGAAAAGCTCGGCCTGCCCACCGACTACTGGAACCTGCCGCTGCCCCAGGAAACCCGCGACTACGTGCCCAAGTTCCTGGCGCTGTCCCAGGTGGTGCTGGCCCCGGAAGCCTATGGCGTCAACCTGAACCCCATCGCCAACCAGCCGTATTTCGAAGTGGTTGAAGTCAAGCAGAGCATGGACCTGTCTCGCGTCGCGGCGCTGGCCGAGATCGACGAGGACGAACTGTTCCAGCTCAACCCGGCCCTGAAGCAACGCACCACCCTGGATGGCCCGCAGCACCTGCTGGTGCCGACCTCCAAGGCGCACTTGCTGGCCAGCAGCCTGCAGGCGATGAAACCTGAAGAACTGTTGAGCATGCGTCCCAAGAAGCCGGTGTTCGATGAGCCTGAACACCAGGCTGTCGCCGGGCGCAGCCGCAACTACAAGGTCAGGAACGGCGACAACCTGACGCTGATCGCCAAGGCCAACAAGGTCGATGTCCATGACCTGCAACGCTGGAACAAGCTCAATGGCCAGGCCTTGAAGGTGGGCCAGACCCTGGTGATGCAGGACACGCGCAAGCTGGTGGCCAAGGCCGACAGCAAAAAGCCGATGCAGTACAAGGTCAAGAAAGGCGACTCGCTGTACATCGTCGCCAAGCGCTTCAACGTCGAGATGCAACATCTCAAGCGCTGGAACCCGCGCACTGGCCAGGCCCTCAAGCCCGGGCAAATGCTGGTGGTGTCCGGGCCGCGCTGAACCGGCCCCTCACCGCACAACGCTAGCCGACACGTGATGGCGGCAGGCCAGTCAAGCTGAACAGCGACTGATCTGCCGCCGCCACCGCCAAACCAGCGCCCCCATCGAATCACCGCCCTTCAACAGCCTTTTTCCAGCCGGAACAAGCTGTTACTGTACCGACCACAAAGCCCAAGCCGCCTGGATCGGATTCCTGACTTGAAGCGTCCCCTCCTTCTACTAATAAGTCTGGCCTTGAGCTTTTGCGCGAACGCGACCATCACCGAGAGCCACGGTTATGCGCAGTTCGGCACGCTCAAGTACCCGGCCAAATTCACCCACTTCGACTGGGTAAACCCTGCAGCGCCAAAAGGCGGCACCTTGCGGGTGATGGCCTTTGGCACGTTCGATACGCTCAACCCTTACACCTTCAAGGGTTCAAGCCCGGTCTCCACTGCCAACTTCCTGCAATACGGGGTCAACGAGCTCAACGAGCCGCTGATGGTGGGCACCGGCCAATACGCGCCCTCCGGCGACGAACCCACCTCAAGCTACGGCCTGATCGCCCAATCGGTGGAATACAGCGAAGACCGCAGCTGGGTAGTGTTCAACCTGCGCCCCGAAGCGCGCTTTCATGATGGCAAGCCGATCACCGCCTATGACGTGGCGTTTTCCTATCGCACCCTGCTCACCGAAGGCCACCCCCAATACCGCACCAGCTTGCAGGAAGTGGCCCGGGTCGACGTGCTCAACCGCCATCGCATCCGCTTTGTGTTCAAACGCGCGGGCAACCCGCTGCTCATCCTGCGCCTGGGCGAACTGCCGGTACTGCCCCAACACTATTGGAAAAACCGCGATTTCAAGGCCACCACCTTTGAGCCGCCCTTGGGCAGCGGGCCCTATCGCATCAGCAAGGTCACGCCCGGGCGGCAACTGGTGTTTGAACGGGTCAAGGATTACTGGGGCAAAGACCTGCCGGTCAACCGCGGCTTTTATAACTACGACAAGGTCGAAGTGGAGTTCTACCGCGACAGCGACGTGGCCTTTGAAGCCTTCAAGGCGGGCGAATTCGACATTTATATCGAGCACCAGGCCAAGAACTGGGCCAACAACTACACCTTCCCGGCGGTCAATCGTGGCGAAGTGATCAAGGCGCAGATCGCCCACCAGATCCCCACGCAAAGCCAAGGCCTGTTCATGAACACCCGGCGCCCGGCCTTCAGCCAGGCCAAGGTGCGCGAGGCGTTGGGGCTGATGTTCGACTTTGAATGGACCAACCGCACGCTGTTCAGCAGCTCTTACAAACGCAGCCTCAGCTATTACCCCAACAGCGAATTCTCCGCCACCGGCGTGCCCGTGGGGCATGAATGGCTGATGCTTTCGCCGTACCGCGACCAACTGTCGCCCAGGCTGTTCACCCAACCATTCAGCCTGCCGCAGACCGACGGGCGTGGCATCCCCCGCGACACCCTGCGCCAAGCCCTGGCCCTGCTCGCCGAGGCCGGCTGGAAACTCTCCGGCCAGCGCCTGCTCAACAGTGACGGCCAGCCGTTGCGTGTGGAGATTCTGCTGGTTAACCCGAACCTTGAGCGCATCCTGCAACCTTATGTCGAAAATCTGCTGAGCATCGGCGTGGACGCGCGCTTGCGCACCGTGGACAGGGCACAGTACAAACAACGCCTCGATCAATTCGACTTCGACATGATTCTGATGACCCTCAACCAGACCCTGAGCCCCGGTCTTGAGCAGTGGCAGTACTTTCACTCCAGCCAGGCGGCCATCAAGGGCAGCAAGAATTATGCGGGCATCGCCAACCCGGTGGTCGACCGTCTGCTGGAGCAACTGCTGGCCGCGCAAACCCGCGAAGAACAACTGGCTGCCGGCCGCGCCCTCGACCGGGTCCTGCTCTGGCAGCACTACAGTATTCCCAACTGGTATCTCAACTATCATCGCCTGGCGTACCGCAACCGGTTCGCCTTTGTCACCACGCCGCCCTACAGCCTGGGCCTGAGCGCGTGGTGGCTGAAAGCTTCGGAGAAAGCCCAATGATGCCTTTGCGTACTGCGATACTCGGCAGCCTGCTGTTTTGCGCCGCGATCCAGGCGGCGCCGCAACATGCCCTGACCCTGTACAACGAACCGCCCAAGTACCCCGCCAACTTCAAGCATGTCGACTACGTGAACCCCGACGCGCCCAAGGGCGGCACGTTTCGCGAGTCGAGCATCGCAGGTTTCGACAGCCTCAACCCGTTCATCAGCAAAGGCGTGCCCGCCGACAATATCGGGCTGATCTACGACACGCTCATGACCCAGAGCATGGACGAGCCGTTCACCGAGTACGGCCTGGTGGCCGGCAAGATCGAAAAAGCCCCGGACAACAGCTGGGTGCGCTTCTACCTGCGCCCCGAAGCACGCTTCCATGACGGCCACCCGATCCGCGCCGAAGACGTGGTGTTCACGTTCGACACCCTGACCAAGGTCGGCACCCCGCTCTACCGCACCTACTACGCCGATGTCGACGAAGTGGTCGCCGAAGACCCGTTGCGCGTGCTGTTCAAGTTCAAACGCACCAACAACCGCGAACTGCCGCTGATCCTGGGCCAACTGCCGGTGCTGCCCAAGCACTGGTGGGCCACCCGCGATTTCAGCAAGGGCAACCTGGAAATACCGTTGGGCAGCGGCCCGTACCAGGTGGCCGACGTCAAGGCCGGGCGCTCGGTGCGCTATGAGCGGGTCAAGGATTACTGGGGCAAAGACCTGCCGATCAACAAGGGCCTGTACAACTTCGACTACCGCGTGACCGACTATTACCGCGACAGCACCGTCGCCCTTGAGGCGCTCAAGGCCGGGCAGTTCGACTACTGGCAGGAAATCAGCGCCAAAAACTGGGCCAACGCCTACAACGTCCCAGCCGTGACCCAGGGCCGCTTGATCAAGGAACAGATCCCCAACGGCAACCCCACCGGCATGCAAGGGTTTGTGTTCAACATCCGCAAGCCCATGTTCCAGGACGTACGCGTGCGCAAGGCCATCAGCCTGCTGCTTGACTTTGAGTGGAGCAACAAGCAGCTGTTCAACGGCGCCTACACCCGTAGCCGCAGTTACTTTGAAAACTCGGAAATGGCCGCCACCGGCCTGCCCAGCCCCGATGAACGGGCGATTCTTGAACCGCTGCGCGAGAAAATCCCGCCCCAGGTCTTCACCGAAGCCTTCGAGCCGGCCAAAACCGACGGCAGCGGCATGATCCGCACCCAGCAGCGCGAGGCTTACCAATTGCTGCAGGAAGCCGGCTGGAAAATCGTCGACGACAAGATGGTCGACACCACCGGCAAACCGGTGACCATCGAGTTCTTGCTGGCGCAGACCGAGTTCGAGCGCATCCTGTTGCCGTTCAAGCGCAACCTGGCAGACCTGGGGATCGACCTGGTGATTCGCCGCGTCGACGTTTCGCAATTCATCACCCGCGTGCGCTCGCGAGACTTTGACATGATCGTCGGCAGCTTTCCGCAATCCTCCTCGCCGGGCAACGAACAGCGCGAGTTCTGGAAGTCCAGCAGCGCCGACAAGCCCGGCAGCCGCAATTACATCGGCCTCAAAGACCCGGCCATCGACCAGCTGGTAGAAGCGCTGATCGACTCAGGCTCGCGCGACAGCCTCATCGCCCATGCGCGGGCGCTGGATCGGGTGCTGCAATTTGGCTACTACGTGATCCCCAATTGGCACATCAAGACGTTCCGCGTGGCGTACTGGAATCACCTCGGCCATCCAGCGATTTCACCGCTGTATGACGTGGGCACCGCCACCTGGTGGAGCAAACCCGATGTGACCCCGGCGGTCACCGTCGATACCTCTCACAGCGCCGATCCGGCCAATGGAGGCGACTGAGATGCTGGCCTATATTTTTCGCCGCCTGCTGCTGATCATCCCCACCCTGTTCGGCATTTTGCTGATCAACTTCGTGATCATCCAGGCCGCGCCCGGCGGCCCCGTCGAACAGATGATCGCCAAGCTCGAGGGCTTTGAGGGCGCCACCAGCCGCATCGCGGGCGGCGGCGCCGAAGTCTCGGTGGCGGGCTCCAACTACCGTGGCGCGCAAGGCCTGGACCCGACACTGATCAAGGAAATCGAAAAAATGTACGGCTTCGACAAGTCGGCGCCGGAACGGCTGTGGATCATGGTCAAGAACTACGCCCGGCTCGACTTTGGCGACAGTTTTTTCCGCGACGCCAAGGTCATCGACCTGATCAAGGAAAAGATGCCGGTGTCCATTTCCCTCGGACTGTGGAGCACGCTGATCATGTACCTGGTGTCGATCCCGCTCGGCATCGCCAAGGCCACGCGGCATGGCAGCCATTTTGACGTGTGGACCAGCTCGGCCATCATCGTCGGCTATGCCATCCCTGCGTTCCTGTTCGCCATCCTGTTGATCGTCGTGTTCGCGGGCGGCAGCTACCTGGACTGGTTCCCGCTGCGCGGGCTCACCTCCAACAACTTTGACGAACTGAGTGCGGGCGGCAAGGTCCTCGATTACTTCTGGCACCTGGCCCTGCCGATTACCGCGCTGGTGATCGGCAACTTCGCCACCATGACCCTGCTCACCAAAAACAGCTTCCTGGACGAGATCAACAAGCAATACGTGGTCACCGCCAAGGCCAAGGGCCTCACCAATAACCGCGTGCTGTACGGCCATGTGTTTCGCAACGCCATGCTGTTGGTCATCGCCGGTTTCCCGTCGGCCTTCATCGGCATTTTCTTCACCGGCTCGCTGCTGGTCGAAGTGATCTTCTCCCTCGACGGCCTGGGCCTGATGAGCTTTGAAGCCGCTATAAACCGCGATTATCCAGTGGTGTTCGGCACGCTGTTCATCTTTACCCTGCTGGGCTTGGTGGTAAAACTGATCGGCGACCTTACTTACACCCTGGTCGATCCGCGTATCGACTTCGGCAGCCGGGAGCATTGAGATGAACCTGTCCCCCCTCAATCGTCGCCGGTTTGAACGTTTCAAGGCCAACAAGCGTGGCTGGTGGTCGCTGTGGCTGTTCCTGGTGCTGTTTGTGCTGAGCCTGGGCGCCGAGCTGATCGCCAACGACAAACCGCTGGCCGTGCACTACGACGGCGGCTGGTATTTCCCGGCGCTCAAGCGCTACCCCGAAACCACCTTTGGCGGTGAATTCCCGCTGGAAGCCAACTACAAGAGCCCCTACATCCAGGAACTGCTCAAGGCCAAGGACGCCTGGACACTGTGGGCGCCGATCCCGTTCAGCTACCAGAGCATCAACTACGACTTGAAAGTGCCCGCTCCCGCCCCGCCCTCGCGGGACAACCTGCTGGGCACCGATGACCAGGGCCGCGACGTGCTCGCCCGGGTAATCTACGGCTTTCGCGTGTCGGTGTTGTTCGCCCTGACCCTGACCGTGCTCAGCTCGATCATCGGCGTCATCGCCGGGGCCTTGCAGGGTTTCTACGGCGGCTGGGTGGACCTGGCCGGCCAGCGTTTCCTGGAGATCTGGTCCGGCCTGCCGGTGCTCTACCTGTTGATCATCCTGGCCAGCTTCGTGCAACCCAACTTCTGGTGGCTGCTGGGCATCATGCTGCTGTTTTCGTGGATGAGCCTGGTAGACGTGGTGCGCGCCGAGTTCCTGCGCGGGCGCAACCTGGAATACGTGCGCGCCGCCCGCGCACTGGGCATGCAGAACGGCGCGATCATGTTCCGCCACATCCTGCCTAACGCGATGGTGTCCACCATGACCTTCATGCCGTTCATCCTGACCGGCGCCATCGGCACCCTCACCGCCCTGGACTTCCTGGGCTTTGGCCTGCCCGCAGGCTCGCCCTCCCTGGGGGAACTGGTGGCCCAGGGCAAATCCAACCTGCAAGCACCGTGGCTGGGCATCAGCGCCTTTGCGGTGCTGGCGATCATGTTGAGTTTGCTGGTGTTTATCGGCGAGTCCGCTCGCGACGCCTTCGACCCGAGGAAATGAGATGAATCAGGACAATCTGATCGAAGTCCGCGACCTCAGCGTCGAGTTCGTCACCGGCACCCACCACCAACGCGTGGTGGAACACATCAGCTTTGACATCAAGCGCGGCGAAACCCTGGCGCTGGTGGGCGAAAGCGGCTCGGGCAAATCCGTGACCGCGCATTCGATCCTGCGCCTGCTGCCCTACCCGCTGGCGCGCCACCCCACGGGCACCATCGAGTACGCCGGGCAGGACCTGCTCACGCAAAAAGAGAAAACCATCCGCCACATTCGTGGCAACCGGATTGCGATGATTTTCCAGGAGCCAATGACCTCGCTGAACCCGCTGCACTCCATCGAGAAGCAGATCAACGAGGTCCTGGGCCTGCACAAGGGCCTGACCGGCAAAGTGGCCACCCGGCGCACACTCGAACTGCTGGAACTGGTGGGCATCCCCGAACCGCACAAGCGGCTCAAGGCCCTGCCCCACGAACTGTCCGGCGGCCAGCGCCAGCGGGTGATGATCGCCATGGCCCTGGCCAACGAGCCGGAACTGTTGATCGCTGACGAGCCGACCACCGCCCTCGACGTAACGGTGCAACTGAAAATCCTCGAACTGCTCAAATCGCTACAAGCCCGCCTGGGCATGGCCTTGCTGCTGATCAGCCACGACCTGAACCTGGTGAGGCGCATCGCCCACCGGGTGTGCGTGATGCAAAAAGGCCGCATCGTCGAACAGGCCGACTGCGAAACACTGTTCCAGGCGCCGCAGCATCCCTATACCCAGGAATTGCTGGCCGCCGAGCCCAGCGGATTGCCGGCCACCAACCTCATCGGCCCGCCGTTGCTGGAAGTCGATAACCTGAAAGTCTGGTTTCCCATCAAAAAAGGTGTGTTGCGCCGCACCGTCGATTACGTCAAGGCGGTGGACGGCATCCACTTCAGCCTGCCGCAAGGCCAGACACTGGGCATCGTCGGCGAAAGCGGCTCGGGCAAATCCACCCTCGGCCTGGCGATTTTGCGGTTGATCGCTAGCAAAGGCGGCATCCGTTTCGAAGGCCAGCCCCTGGACCGACTGAGCCAACAACAGGTGCGCCCCCTGCGCCGGGAAATGCAGGTAGTGTTCCAGGACCCGTTCGGCAGCCTGAGCCCGCGCATGTGCGTCAGCGAAATCGTCGGCGAAGGCCTGCGCATTCACAAGATCGGCACCGCCGCCGAACAGGAAGCGGCCATCATCGCCGCGCTGGAAGAAGTGGGCCTGGACCCGCAAAGCCGCCACCGTTACCCCCACGAGTTCTCCGGCGGGCAACGCCAGCGCATCGCCATCGCCCGCGCCCTGGTACTCAAGCCCCGCCTGATCCTGCTGGACGAACCCACCTCGGCCCTGGACCGCACGGTGCAGCGCCAGGTGGTGGAATTGCTGCGCAACCTGCAGGCCAAGTACAACCTGACCTACCTGTTCATCAGCCACGACCTGGCGGTGGTCAAGGCCTTGAGCCACCAACTGATGGTGGTCAAGCACGGGCAAGTGGTGGAACAAGGCGAGGCCCAGGCGATTTTCGCCAACCCGCAACATGCCTACACCCGGCAGCTGCTGGAGGCGGCGTTCCTGGTGCCCTGCCCGAAAACCGCCTGATCCGGTGTTGGGGGAGCCCACTCCCCCAAGCGGCCTGGATCAAAAATCCGTCGAGGCCGACAACGTGCGCCAGGCCTGTGTTTCTGCCTGCACATGGGCAAGCTTGGCATCGATCACCCGCAAGGTGTCGGTGCCCAATGCCAGGCGCAGCGGTGCGTCCGGCGCCTCCACCAGTTTGAGCATGGCCACCGCCAGCTTGTACGGGTCGCCGGGCTGCTGCTGGTTGTAGACCTTGGCCAACTTGCGCACCTCGCCCGCCGTGGCCGCGTAATCCTCGATGCTGGCCGGTGATTCCACCAGGGAGTTGCTGTCCAGGAAATCGGTACGGAAATAGCCCGGCTCCACCACCGTCACCTTGATGCCCAACGGAGCCAGCTCCGTGTGCAAGGCTTCACTCAAGCCCTCGACGGCAAACTTGGTGGAGCAATACACGCCATACCCCGACGCCGACTGAAACCCGCCCACCGACGAAATGTTGATGACGTGCCCGCTGCGTGCCTTGCGCATAAATGGCAACACACCGCGCGTCACGTTAAGCAGGCCGAACACGTTGGTTTCGTACAACCGGCGCGTCTCCTCGGCAGACGCCTCCTCCACCGCCCCCAGCAAGCCGAAACCGGCATTGTTGACCAACACGTCGATGCGCCCGAACTGCGCCACGGCCGCCTCGGCCACCGCTGCGGCCTGGGCTTCGTCGGTCACGTCCAACTGCGCCGCCAACAGCCCTGGCTGAGCGCCGAACCGGTCGGTCACGGCCTGTACATGACGGGCGGTGGCGACCACTGCGTCACCTTGGGCCAGCGCAGCAGCGACGATTTTGGCGCCGATACCACGGGATGCACCGGTAACCAGCCAGACACGTTTAAAAGAACTCATGTTGCGTACCTCGGTGAATGAATGTGAGGCCACGATACGCGCTGGCATTAACACGAAAAATGGCCTCATACTGCACGCACTATAAAATTCAATTTCATAATGAACCTGTCATGAACAGCGATCCTTTCAGTGGCCTGACCGAGTTTCTGGCGGTGGCCGAACTCAAGAATTTCACCCAGGCCGCCGCCCGCCTGGGCGTGACGCCCACCGCCGTGAGCCACGCCGTCAAAACCCTGGAAAAACGCACCGGTGTACTGCTGTTCCAGCGCACCACCCGGCGGGTCGCGCTGACCGAAGCCGGTGTGACGCTGTACACCCGGCTGCGCCCCGCCGCCGGGGAAATCGACGAGGCGTTGGCAGCGCTCGGCAATTTTCGCGATCGCCCCATGGGCACCCTGCGCCTGACCGTGCCGCGCCTGTCGGGCAAGCTGCTGATTGAGCCGTTGATCCCGCGTTTTCGTCAGGCGTTTCCGGATGTGATGCTCGATATTTCGCTGGATGACGCCACGGTCGACCTGGTGACCCAGGGTTTCGACGCGGGCATCCGCCTGGGCGATTCCATCGACAAAGACATGATTGCCGTGCGCCTCACCCCCGACTTGAGCTGGTCGGTGGTGGGCTCTCCGGCCTATTTCGCCAGGGCAGGCATCCCGCTCGCCCCCGAAGACCTGACCGCGCACGACACCATCGGCTACCGCTTCCTCACGTCCGGCATGGCCCACCGTTGGGAGTTCACCCGCGCCGGGCGGGAGTTCACCATGGGGGTTCAGGGCGCTCTGGTCGTCAATGACCGCAACCTGATGATCGCCGCCGCCCGCGCAGGCCAGGGGCTGGCGTACGTCAGTGACTTCGAGGTCCGGGACGACCTGGCCTCTGGCGCGCTGGTCAAGGTCTTGGCGCCTTTCGTCCCGCCCAGCGCCGGGCTGTACCTGTACTTTCCCAGCCGCACCCAGAGCCAACCCAAGTTGCGCGCGTTTATCGACCTGGCCACGGCGTGGGTCGCCGAAACGCGCGCCGGCTGAACCGGGGCCGTGCACTTCGTCGAAGTCTTTGTATACACATGTAGACTTATAAACTGTTCAGCCCTAAAGTCGGCACTGTCTCATTCCCTTCTCGGAGAAACGCATGGCAGAAACCGTTTTGGTCACAGGGGGCACCGGCTACGTCGCCGGGTGGTGCCTGGCGGGCCTGTTGCAACAGGGCTACACCGTGCGTACCAGCCTGCGCGACCTGGGCAAGGCCAGCAGCGTGCGCAGTGCGTTGCTGCACCAGGGCATCGACGATTCGCGGCTGAGTTTTTTCTGCGCCGACCTGACCCGTGACGACGGCTGGGACAGCGCCATGACCGGCTGCGACTACGTGCTGCACGTCGCCTCACCGCTGGGCCTTGAGGCCACGCAACAGCCACAGGACCTGATCGCGACCGCCCGGGACGGCACCTTGCGCATCCTGCGCTCCGCCACCCGGGCCGGTGTGCGCCGGGTGGTGATGACCAGCGCTGCCACGGTGGCCACACCCCCGCTGCAAAGCCCCGACAGCATGAGCGACGAATGGGTCTGGTTCGACCCCGACGAAACCGGCGTGCCGCCCTACCGCCAGGCCAAGCGCCTGGCCGAACGGGCTGCCTGGGACTTCATGGCAGACCAGCACGGCACCACGTTGACCACCGTTCTGCCGGGCGCCGTGTTTGGCCCGATCATGAGCCGTGACACCCTGGGCTCGGTGCAAGTCATCGCCCGGCTGCTGCAAGGCCGGGCCAAGGGCAACCCACGCCTGGGGTTTGAAGTGGTCGATGTACGCGACCTGGCCGACCTGCATATTCGTGCCATGACCTCACCGACCGCCCAATCACAGCGCGTGCTCGCCACCGGGGAATTTTTGTGGATGGCGCAAATATCCCAGGTGCTGCGTGAACACCTGGGAACGGCGGCGAGCAAAGTGCCGACCCGCTCGATTCCCGACTGGCTGCTGCGCCTGCTGGCACGTTTCGATCCACCGCTACAGGGGCTCACGCCCAACCTGGGACGCGCCCACCGCCACAGCAACGAAAAGGCGCGGCGGCTGCTCGGCTGGAACCCGCGCCCTGCCCGTGAAACAGTGATCGACTGCGCACGCAGCTTGATCCAACATCAAGCGCTCTAACCCCACCCCCCAAAAGGAAACACCATGTCACGTCGTTTACTCGCCGCTGCCTGCCTGATGCTGTCCTTCTCGGCCGTTAACGCCACCGAACGCTGGCAAACCCTGCCGCCCGTGCCCGCCCCCGTGGCCGGTGCACACGGCGCCTATGCCAACGTCAAAGGCGTGAAGATCTACTACAGCAAGGTCGGCCAAGGCTCGCCCGTGGTGCTGCTGCACAGCGGCCTGGCCCACGGTGACTACTTTGGCAACCAGATCAACGCCCTCAAGGGCAAGCACACCGTCATCACCATCGACAGCCGTGGCCATGGTCGCAGCGGGCGCGACAGCCAGCCTTTCGGTTATGACTTGATGGCCGACGACGTCGTCGCCGTGCTCGACAGCCTCAACATCAAGCGCGCCGATATCGTCGGCTGGAGCGACGGCGGCATCATCGGCATCGACCTGGCCCTGCGCCACCCCGAGCGTATCGGCAAAGTCTTTGCCTTCGCGCCCAACACCCAGACCTCCGGCGTGAAAGACGGCGTGGAAAAAAACCCGACCTTCGCCGCGTTCATCGAACGCAATGGCAAGGACTACGCCCGCCTCTCGCCAACGCCTAAGGAGTTCGATGCTTTCGTTGAGCAGATCAGCCACATGTGGGCCAGCCAGCCCAACTGGACGGATGCGCAATTGCAGAGCATCAAGACGCCGATCCTGATCGCCGATGGCGACCACGACGAAGCGATCAAGCGCGAACACATCGAATACATGGCCGCCACCATTCCCGGCGCGGGCCTGTTGATTCTGCCCAACACCAGCCACTTCGCCATGCTGCAAGACCCGGCATTGTTCAATGCCGCCGTGTCGGACTTCCTTGATAGCAAATAGACCCTGTACCCTGTGGGGCGAGCCCATCGCCCCACAACCGATAACAGGACTGCAATGCCCACGCCCTCTGCCGCCACACCTCGCCGACGCAACGCGGCTGCCACCCGCGACGCCATTCTGGACTCGGCACGAAAAGCCTTTGCGCGGTCCGGCTACGACGGCGCCGGTGTGCGTGAAATCGCAGCGGGCGCTGGGGTCACGGCGATGCTGGTCAACCGCTACTTCGGCTCCAAGGAACAGCTGTTCGCCGAAGTGGTCGCCTACACCATGGCCCGCCCAACCATCCTCACCGCGCAAAACCTGGCGCAGGAAAACCTGGGCAGCACCATGGCCGCCGCGCTGGTGAGTATCACCCGGGCGGGCAACACGCCGCTGGAAGGTTTTTTGATCATGCTGCACTCGGCCTCCAGCAAACGCGCGGCCGAAATCGGTCGTGAACAGATCGAAAAAGGGCATCAGGCAACCATGGCTGCCGCCCTCAAGGGCCCCCACCATCAAGAACGCGCTGCGCTGGTGATGGCGCTGGTGTCGGGCTTTCAGGTGATGCGCCAAATCGTCGAGTTGCAGGCGCTGGCCAATGCCGACCCACAGGTGCTGATCGACCTGCTGTCGCCGCTGTTCCAGCAATTGATCGACGGCCCCGCTTCCACCGCGTAAGCGCCCTACTCCCCGGTCATGCGTTCCAGGCTGTTGCTCAAATGCAGCAACATCGCGGCGCGGGCGGCGTCGGGGTCCTGGCGGCGGATGGCCTTCAAGATCGCCTCGTGCTCAAGGTTGGCCAGGCGGCCCAATTCCTTGAGGTCGGCGTCGCCGCGCTCCTGCGCATTGATACGGGTGCGCGGGATCACCGAATTGCCCAGGTGATAGGTGACGTCGGTGAAACAGCTGTTGCCGGTGGCCTGGGCGATCAGGCGGTGAAAACGCACGTCGGGCTCCACGCTGCTGTCGTTGTTGTCCAACGAGTCCTGATAGTCGTCCAGCGCCTGGCGCATCTGCTGCAATTGCTCATCGGTACGGCGCAGCGCCGCCAGCGCGGCGGCCTGGGTTTCCAGGCCCATGCGCAACTCCAGAATGCTGCGCACGCTCACGGCGGTGTCCGGCGCCAGATGCAGGCCGTGGCGTTCGTCGCGCGCCAGCACAAAGGTGCCCACGCCGTGGCGGGTTTCCACCAGCCCCGAGGCCTGTAAACGGGAAATGGCTTCGCGCACCACGGTGCGGCTCACCCCGTATTCGCCCACGATGGCCGACTCGGAGGGCAGTTTTTCGCCGGGCGTCAGTTGGCCCAGCAAAATGCGCTGACTCAAGGCACTGACGATGTCGTGGGCAAGACCCGGGGAACGCTTGCGCGGTAAGGCGGGGCTGGGAGTTTGCATGGGGAATTCCGGTCATGGGCGCCTGGCAATACTAACACTCTTGCGCACACCAACTTGTATGACAACAAATAAATACCGCCCTCTCGCACCACCACAAAATCCAAAAAACCCCTGAAATTAGCGTTGCAACCCGCAAAAACGCAGTTGTATGATGTCTATCAAGTTGTCAGACATCACCGACAACCCACCCAGATCCCCGCACAACAATAATCAGTGGGAGTTTTACCTCGTGACCCCTTCCAGCCCTGCGACAGCTGCGCCTGCCCTCGACCCCGTCCTGGCCCGCGCGATCAAGAAAGTGAAAAGCCATGTGCTGCCGCTCTTCGTGATCATGTTCATCGTCAACTACATCGACCGCGTCAACATCGGCTTCGTGCGTACCCACATGGAACACGACCTGGGTATCGGCGCGGCCGCCTACGGCTTTGGTGCCGGGTTGTTCTTTATCGGCTATGCGCTGTTTGAAGTGCCCTCCAACATGCTCCTGCAAAAAGTCGGCGCGCGTATCTGGCTGACCCGCATCATGTTCACCTGGGGTATCACCGCCACGCTGATGGCGTTTATCCAGAACGAAACCCACTTCTACATCCTGCGGTTTTTGCTCGGGGTGGCCGAAGCCGGCTTTTTCCCCGGGGTCATCTACTACTTCACCCGCTGGCTGCCCGGTGCGGAACGCGGCAAAGCCATCGCTATCTTCCTGAGCGGTTCGGCGTTCGCCTCGCTGATCAGCGGCCCGCTCTCCGGCGTGCTGCTGCAAATCACCGGCCTGGGCCTGCATGGCTGGCAATGGATGTACATCATCGAAGGCATGGCCTCGGTGGTGCTGTGCGTGTTCGTGTGGTGCTGGCTGGACGCCAAACCGCACGACGCCAAGTGGCTCAGCCGCGACGAACAGGACGCCCTGGTGGGTGAAATCGAGCGCGAACAGCGGGAACGGGACGCGGCAAACACGGTAAGACCCAGCCTGGGCCGCTTGCTCAAAGACCGGCAAATCGTGTTGTTCTGCGTGCTGTATTTCTGCATCCAGCTGACCATCTACGCCGCCACGTTCTGGCTGCCGAGCATCATCAAGAAGATGGGCGACCTGAGCGACATCCAGGTGGGTTTCTATAACTCCATCCCGTGGCTGATTTCGATCATCGCCATGTACGCCTTTGCCGCGCTCGCCAGCCGGGTCAAATTCCAACAGGCCTGGGTGGCCGCCGCCCTGCTGATCGCAGCGGCCGGGATGTTTTTCTCCACCACCGGCGGGCCGGTCTTCGCGTTTGTCGCCATCTGTTTTGCCGCGATTGGCTTCAAGTCGGCGTCGTCGCTGTTCTGGCCCATTCCCCAGGGCTACCTGGACGCACGGATCGCCGCAGCGGTGATCGCCCTGATCAACTCCATCGGCAACCTGGGCGGGTTTGTCGCGCCGACCACCTTTGGCTTTCTGGAACAGACCACCGGGTCCATCCAGGGCGGCCTGTATGGGCTGGCCGGTACGTCGATTCTCGCGGCGATCCTGGTGTTCTTCGCCCGCACCCTGCCCCGCGCCACCCTCGCCAACGCCCCGCAACCCGCGCCCGTCTTGAGCAAATAAGGAACGCCCCATGAACGCAGAACACCAACACCACGCCCGCCACGCCCCGGTCGTCACGCAGATGCAAGTCATCCCGGTGGCCGGGCACGACAGCATGCTGCTCAACCTCAGCGGTGCCCACGGGCCGTTTTTTACCCGCAACATCGTGATCCTTACCGACAGCGCAGGCCGCACCGGCGTGGGTGAAGTGCCCGGCGGCGAGCGCATCCGCGAAACCCTGGAGGATGCTCGCAGCCTGGTGATCGGCCAACCGATCGGCCAGTACCAGCGCATTCTCAACGCCATGCGCCAGGCTTTCGCCACCCGGGATTCGGCAGGCCGCGGCCTGCAGACGTTCGACCTGCGCATCACCATCCACGCGGTGACGGCCATGGAAGCGGCGCTGCTCGACCTGCTCGGGCAGTTCCTCGACGTGCCGGTGGCTGCCCTGCTCGGCGAAGGCCAGCAGCGCGATGCGGTCAAGATGCTCGGCTACCTGTTCTACATCGGCGATCGCCAGCAGACTAACCTGGCCTACCGCAACGAGCCCGACGGCGCCGACTGGTTCCGCCTGCGCCATGAACCGGCCATGACCCCCGAAGCCATCGTGCGCCTGGCCGAGGCCGCCAAGGCGCAATACGGTTTCAATGACTTCAAACTCAAGGGCGGCGTGCTGCGCGGTGCCGAAGAAATCGAAGCGGTGACCGCCCTGGCCGAGCGCTTCCCCGACGCACGCATCACCCTGGACCCGAACGGCGCCTGGTCACTTAAAGAAGCCATCGCCCTGTGCCGCGACCAGCACCAGGTACTGGCCTACGCCGAAGACCCTTGCGGCGCCGAAAACGGCTACTCGGGCCGCGAAGTCATGGCCGAATTCCGCCGCGCCACCGGGCTGCCCACCGCCACCAACATGATCGCCACCGACTGGCGGGAAATGGGCCACGCGATCCAGTTGCAATCGGTGGACATCCCACTGGCCGACCCGCACTTCTGGACCCTGCAAGGCTCGGTGCGCGTCGCCCAGATGTGCCACGAATGGGGGCTGACCTGGGGCTCGCACTCCAACAACCACTTCGACATCTCCCTGGCGATGTTCACCCAAGTCGCCGCCGCCGCACCGGGCGACATCACCGCCATCGACACCCACTGGATCTGGCAAGACGGCCAGCGCCTGACCAAAGCCCCGTTGCGCATTGTGGACGGGCACGTTCAGGTGCCGACCAAACCGGGGCTGGGGGTCGACATCGACATGGACGCCGTGGCGCACGCGCACGAGCTGTACAAAGGCATGGGTCTTGGCGCACGCAACGACAGCGTGGCCATGCAGTTCCTGATCCCCGGCTGGAGCTTTGATAACAAGCGGCCGTGCCTGGTGCGGTAGCGGATCTGCCCGCCACCGAGGGCGGCCTGAAGGACGGCGGGCGGTTAACTGGCGTGCTGACGCGCCACATGCAAGCGGTGCAACGTGATCTTGCGCACCTCCAGCTTGCTGGCCTCGATATGCGCCTTGAGCAGTTGCTGCGCCTGCTCACTGCGCCGCTGCAAGATGGCCTTGAGGATGCGCGCGTGTTCCTCGTAAGTGGCGGCGATGCGTGACTCCTGGGTGAAGTCCAGGCGGCGGATGATGCGGATTTTTTCGGTGATCTCGTAATGCATGCGCGCCATTTCACTGTTGCCGGTGGCTTGCACCAGGGCGCAGTGAAAACGCTCGTCCATTTCAGAAACCGCCTGGGTGTCGCGCAGGCGCGCGCTGTCGTCCACCAGCCACAGAAGCTTGAGGTCTTCCAGCACAGGGTTGGGGTGTTCTTCCATCAGGCACAGGCGGCTGACGGCCGCCAGTTCCAGCACGATGCGCACGTCGTACAGCTCTTCAAAACGCTTGAAGTCGAACGGGCGCACCTGCCAGCCACTGCGAAAATACACCTCCAGGTAACCTTCGCGCTCCAGCCGGTACAAGGCCTGGCGCACCGGCGTGCGGCTGGCGGCCATGCGTTCGGCCACCTCGGTTTCGCTGAAGCGGTCACCCGGCAGCAGGCGAAAGCCGAAAATGTCGTCCTTGAGTTGCAGGTAGATCCGTTCAGCCAGGTTCTCCGGACGGTCTTTGGACTTTTTCGGCGTTGCGATCTGCATGCTGGGTTTCCGGGTGAAGTGAGGTATCAGGCATCAGCCATTTCAAGTGCGTCGATGTAAAGCAAAACGTCGCCCGGCGCAACGGGTTTGCCAGGTGAACAACGCACTGCACCAATCGTGCCGTCAGCCGGGGCCAGTACCGCCAGTTCCATTTTCATGGCTTCGACGATCACCAGCTTGTCACCAGCCTGCACCCGTTGGCCTTCCTGCACCAGCACCTTCCACACGCTGCCGTTAAGGTCGGCGCACACCCGCTGCCCGGGGTGCTCGTCCTCATCTGCGGCGGCGTGGGGGTCAATCACCGGTGCCGTGCCCATGCCGTCGCCCTGCCAACGCTGCACTTCAGCGTCGAACGCCTGTTTCTGGCGGGACTGGAACTGCGCGATGCTCGAGGCGTTGGCCTCGAGAAAGGCCGTGTATTGGGCAAAGTCGAACTCGGTGTGTTCGATCCTGATCTGTGCACGGCCTTCACGGAAGGCTTCGCGCAGGCGCACCAGTTCGTCCTCCGGCACCGGGTAGAACTTCACCTGGTCGAAGAAATTCAGCAGCCAGGGCGCGTCGTCAGTGAACTGGGGGTTTTTGAGGTACTGGTTCCAGATCGGCAAGGTGCGCCCCACCAGTTGGTAACCGCCGGGCGAGTCCATGCCGTAGATGCACATGTACATGCCGCCGATGCCCACCGCGCCTTCGGGCGTAAAGGTACGGGCCGGGTTGTATTTGGAGCTGAGCAACCGGTGGCGCGGGTCCAGCGGTACGGCGCACGGTGCGCCCAGGTACACATCGCCCAGGCCCAGGACCAGGTAGCTGGCCTCGCACAGGATCTGGCGCACCTGCTCACGGTCTGCCAAGCCGTTGATGCGCTGCAGGAAATCGACGTTGTTGGGCAGCCACGGCGCCTCGGCGCACACCGTTTCCTGGTAGCGCTGCACAGCGCCCAGGGTGGTGCTGTCTTCAAAGGCCATGGGCAGGTGGAGGATGCGCGTCGGGACCTTGAGCTGCGACACGTCCGCCAGGCCCTGCTCCAGTTCGATCAGGTGGTGCACCAGGGTGTGTTGGTGCAGCACGCGGCTGTCATAACGCAGTTGCAGCGAGCACACCCCCGGCGCCAGCTCTTCAAGGCCGGCGATCGGCTGGGCCTTGAGCGCTTCCATCAACAGGTGGATGCGCAGGCGCAGGGCAATATCCAGCGCGTTGTTGCCGTATTCCATGAGGATGTAGCTGTCGCCCGCCTGGCGGTACACCACCCGTGGGCGCGAGCCCTCGGCCGCCAGTTCGGCGAGTACCGTCGCGGAGAACGTGTTGCCCGGTTGCAAAGCCGCTGCGGGCAAGGGGGCAACGCTGGCCGGGGCCAGGGTGGCCAGGCTGTCCTGCTGGGCCTGTTCGAGCAATTGCGCCTGTTCAAAACTGATGGGGTGAAAACGCAACGTGTCACCCGGTTTGACCTGCCCGACTTTCCACAGCTCGGCCTTGGCGATGGTCACCGGGCACACAAAACCGCCCAGGCTCGGACCGTCCTTGGCCAGGATGACCGGGAAGTCCCCGGTGAAGTTGATCGCGCCGATCGCGTATTCGCAGTCGTGCACGTTGGAGGGGTGCAAGCCCGCCTCGCCACCGTCTGCCCGCGCCCAGGACGGCTTGGGCCCGGACAGGCGCACGCCGAGGCGGTTGGAGTTGTAGTGCACTTGCCACTCGGCGGCAAAAAACGCGTCGATGGCTTCGGGTGTAAAGAAGTCTGGCGCGCCGTGGGGGCCGTAGAGCACACCGATCGTCCAGGTGTGGGTGTACTGAGGAATCAGCGCGGCGCTGACAGCCAAGGGCTCGCTGACCGGCGCGGGCGTGGTGCACGCCGCCAAGGCGGGCTGCGAGATGGCCAACATGTCGGCGTTACGCAATGTGCGGCCGGCGTGGCCACCCAACTGGCCCAGGGCAAACGTGGAACGGCTGCCTAAGTACACCGGCACATCCAGGCCGTTACGCACGGCCAGGTAGGTGCGACAGCCATTCAGCGCGCGGCCCAGCTTCAGCACCTGGCCGGACTTGACCTGAATCGGCGCCCAATAGGGCATCGCCTCGCCGTCCAGTTGCGCCGGGCACTCGGCCCCGGTCAGCGCGATCACCGCGTCGCAGTGAAACCGCAGGGTCGGGCCTTGCACGGTAAACTCCAGCCCCGCCGCGCTTTCATGGTTGCCCACGATGCGGTTGGCCAGGCGAAACGCGTAGTCGTCCATCGGTCCCGACGGCGGTACGCCGATGTTCCAGTAACCCAGGCGCCCGGGCACGTCCTGCACGCTGCTGTGGGTGCCCGGCTCCAGCACTTCGATGACGCTGGGGTTGAACACGCAGCTGTCGAGCATCCGCGTCCACACCTGGCCGGCCAAAAAGCGCGGCTCGGCGACGATCTGGCGCAGGTAATCCAGGTTGCTGGCGATGCCCTGAAGCCGCGTGGCCCCCAAGGCCGCTTGCAGTTTGGCGATGGCCTGTTCGCGGTCGTCGGCGTGCACGATCAGCTTGGCGATCATCGGGTCATAAAACGCCGACACCTCGGTGCCGGTGCTTACCCAGCCGTCCACACGCACGTCGCTTGGGAAGTACACCTCGGTCAACACCCCGGGGCTTGGCTGGAAGTTTTTCAGCGGGTCTTCGGCGTAAATCCGCACTTCAATCGCGCAGCCCGACGGCGCGCGGCGCAGGGCGGGCCAGTCCAGCGCGTCACCGGCGCCGACCCGCAGCATGCATTCGATCAGGTCGAGCCCTGTGACCATTTCGGTCACCGGGTGCTCCACCTGCAGGCGGGTGTTCACTTCCAGGAAATAAAACTCGTCACAGGCGCCGTCGTAGATGAACTCCACGGTGCCTGCGCTGCGGTACTGCACCGACTCACCGAGCTGCACTGCCGCCCGGTGCAAGGCCGCACGGGTGGCTGCTGGCAGGTGTGGCGCCGGGGTTTCCTCGACGACTTTCTGGTTGCGCCGCTGCAATGAGCAATCGCGCTCGCCCAACGCCACCACGGTGCCCTGGCCGTCACCAAAAATCTGCACTTCGATGTGCCGCGCCTGGTCCACGAAGCGCTCCAGAAACGCCCCCGAATCACGAAAGAACTGCTCGCCCATGCGCTTCACGCCGTCATACGCCTCGCGCAGGCCGGCTTCGTCGTCGCAACGCGTAAGGCCGATGCCACCGCCGCCCGCCGTGCTTTTGAGCATCACCGGGTAACCGATGCGCGCCGCCTCGTGCAGCGCGTGCTCCAAGCTGTCGAGCAGGCCGGTGCCGGGCGTCATGGGCACCTGGGCAGCGGCTGCCAGTTCACGGGCGCGGTGCTTGAGGCCGAACTCGCGGATCTGCGTGCCAGTGGGGCCGATAAAGGCGATACCGGCCGCCTCGCAGGCGTCGGCGAACTCGGCGCTTTCCGACAGAAAACCGTAGCCGGGGTAGATCGCCTGGGCGCCGGTCTGTGCGGCAGCGGCCAGGATCTTGTCGATGCGCAAGTAGCTGTCGGCAGCCTTTTCGCCATCGAGTGCGATGGCCACATCGGCCATCGACACATGGGCCGCGTTGCGGTCAGGCTGCGAATACACCGCCACACTCTTGATGCCCAGGCGCTTGAGTGTCCGAATAGCGCGTACGGCGATTTCTCCGCGGTTAGCGATGAGTACGGTATGAAACATGGGAAGCCCCTTTGGAATACTGGGTTGGCCCTCTTGATTGCCAGGAGGGCGGCGATCAGGCTTTTTGCAGGCTGGCGATATAGGCGCGCCAACCGCCGAACTCGGTGATGTCGGTGGCACCGGCCAGGGCCCAGGGTTCGCAGATGAACCCTTTGACGCTGCGCCCGTCGGCCAGGGTCAGGTTGCCGATGCCCAGCGGCGCGGGGATCTCGGCGACGAACTCGCCAAAGCGGGCGATGGGCATGTCCCACAGCTCGACGATGATCGAGCGACCGCTGTCGGCCTTGGCCAGCCCCGGTTTGGGCGGCACGGTGCCGGGCAGCGCGTGCAGGCGGTAGCTGTCGGCGGTGAGGGTCTGTTCCACCAGTACCGCGTTGCGGGTGGTGAGCTGGAAGTTCAGCGGCATGCCGGTGAGGTGCGCGCCCACCACGGCCACCCGCACGGTGCCCGGGGCCTGGCGGGCCGTGGCAGGCGCTGGCAGGAAGCGCTCGGTGGCGCCCAGTGGCAGCTCAAGGCTGGCCTGCCAGCGCTTGCCCAAGTGGGCCAGCGCGCTGTCATGCCAGGCCGGTGCAATCAGGGTAATGCCGGCCGGCAGGCCGTCGCTGCGCAGGCCCGCGGGCAAGGCCAGGGCGGACAAGTCCGCCAGGTTGGTGAAGTTGGTGTAATAGCCAAATTGCGCGTTGTAGAGCACCGGCTCCACGGCCATCTCGGCCTGGGTGCGAATCGTCGGCGAGGTGGGCACCAGCAAGGCATCGAAACCGGCCAGGGTGTCGTTGATCGTGCGGCTCAACTCAGCCCGCAGGTACTCGGCCTTGTAGGCATCGCAGGCGCTGTAGTGCAGGCCGTTTTCGACGATGCCGCGCACCACCGGATTAATCGCCTGCGCGTGGTTTTGCAGCATGCCTTCCAGCGCCACCGTGCGCTCCGCGACCCAAGGGCCAAAGTACAGCTGATCCGCCAGTTGCTGGAACGGGCGGAAATCCACCGGGGTGATCTCGGCGCCCAAGGTCTTGAAATGCGCCAGTGCCTGCTCGAACACGGCCTGGTTGTGGCTGTCGCCAAAGAACTCCAGGGTGGCCGGCACGGCCAGTCTGATCTGCGCGCCCACCGCCACCGGGGCGGTGTTGGGGTTGATGCGCGAATAGGCGTCGCTGGCGTCATACCCGGCCGCCACTTGGGCCACGGCGTCGGCATCGTCCACCGTCAGGGCAAACACCGAGACGCAGTCCACCGTGCGGCAAGCCGGCACCAGGCCGCTAGTGGAGAAGCGGCCCTTGGTGGGTTTCAAGCCCACAATATTGTTGAACCCCGCCGGCACGCGCCCGGAACCTGCGGTGTCGGTGCCCAGCGAAAACACCACCAGGCCCCGCGCCACAACCGACGCCGACCCCGAGCTTGAGCCGCCGCTGACATAGTCCGGGTTGAAACTGTTGGCCACCGCGCCAAACGGCGAGCGTGTGCCCACCAGGCCCGTGGCGAATTGGTCGAGGTTGGTCTTGCCCATCAAGACAGCCCCGGCAGCGCGCAACCGGCTGACCAAGGTGGCGTCCCGGGTGGCGCGATAGGCGAACTCCGGGCAGGCGGCGGTGGTGTCCCAGCCGTCGGCGTCGATGTTGTCCTTGATCGCGAACGGCACGCCATACAACGGTAACTTGCCGATGTCACCGCTCACGGCCGCCAGGCGCTCGGCCAGTTGCGCCAATTGGGCCCGCAGCTGTTCAGGGGTGGCGCGGGCGATCCACGCGCTGTCTTCGGCGGGAAACTGCTCGGCGAACGTCAGCAGGATGTCCGGGGTCAGCGCGCCGGTGCGGTAGGCGTCGTGCCATTCACCGAGGGTCCAGCCAAAAGCAGGGCAATGATCGTTTTGCATAGTGAATTCCATCTTGTATCCAAGTTTGGTTTTCTCTAAAGCAAGGGGTGGGCCAGTTTTTCAAAACCCGCGCAAGCCGTGGCTTCACGTGTGTGCCCGCAACCTCAACACGGCGCACAATGCCCCGTGATAGAGCATCCCAGCACCGATTGAGTGCCTTGCATGCGCCAAAAAAAGACATTTCGCGGACCGCCCGGTTGCGAGCGACGCGATACCGGCCTATGTTCCAAACCCTGCGTTAAACGCAACGGTCCGCCCTCTCGCAATCAGGTGACGACATGCCCCACTCTTCCCGCCCGGCCGTTCTGGAATTGATCGGCAACACGCCTCTGGTGCGCGTCAGCCGCTTCGATACCGGCCCGTGCACGCTGTTTCTCAAACTGGAATCACAAAACCCCGGTGGCTCGATCAAAGACCGCGTGGGCCTGGCCATGATCGACGCCGCCGAGCGTGACGGGCGCCTCAAGCCCGGCGGCACGATCATTGAGGCCACTGCGGGCAACACCGGCCTGGGCCTGGCGCTGGTCGGCCGGGCCAAGGGCTATCGGGTGGTGCTGGTGGTGCCGGACAAAATGTCCACCGAAAAAGTCCTGCACCTCAAGGCCATGGGCGCTGAAGTGCACATCACCCGTTCGGACGTCGGCAAGGGTCATCCCGAGTACTACCAGGACGTGGCCGCGCGCATGGCCAAGGACATTCCCGACGCGTTTTTTGCCGACCAATTCAACAACCCCGCCAACCCCCTGGCCCATGAAACCAGTACAGCCCCGGAAATCTGGGCACAGACCCAACATGACGTGGACGCGATTGTGGTCGGCGTCGGTTCGGCTGGCACCCTCACCGGCCTCACGCGCTTTTTCAAGCGCGTGCAGCCCGACCTGGCGATGGTGCTGGCGGACCCGGTGGGTTCGATCATGGCCGAATACAGCCGCAGCGGCGCCCTGACCCCGCCCGGCTCGTGGGCGGTGGAAGGCATCGGCGAAGACTTCGTGCCGTCCATTGCCGACCTGTCCAGCGTGCGCCACGCCTATTCCATCAGCGACCAGGACAGCTTCGACCACGCCCGCCAATTGCTGCGCGCCGAGGGTATCCTGGGCGGCTCGTCCACCGGCACCCTGCTCGCCGCCGCCTTGCGTTACTGCCGCGAACAGACCGAGCCCAAGCGCGTGGTCACCTTTGTGTGCGACACCGGCACGCGTTACCTGTCCAAGGTCTACAACGACCAATGGATGACCGACCAGGGCCTGCTGCGCACCAAGCACTACGGCGATTTGCGTGACCTGATCGCACGGCGCTTTGAAGACGGGCGCGTGATCAGCGTCGGCCCCGACGACACCCTGCTCACCGCCTTCCAGCGCATGCGCCTGGCGGACATCTCGCAACTGCCAGTGCTGGTCAACGGCAACGAACTGGTGGGGGTGATCGACGAATCCGACCTGCTCCTGGGCTTGCACCAGGACGCATCGCACTTTTCCATGAGCGTGGCCAGCGCCATGACCCGCTCCCTGCACACCCTGGCCCCCACGGCCAGCCTGGCTCAATTACAGGCCGAGCTGGACCGCGGGCTGGTCGCAATCATTGCCGACGCTTCAGGCTTTCACGGCCTGATCACCCGCGTCGACCTGCTCAACCACCTACGGAGATCCCTTGCATGACCCAGTCCGATAAAAACGCCTTTGCCACCCGCGTGATCCACGCCGGCCAAACGCCCGACCCCACCACCGGGGCGCTGATGCCGCCGATCTACGCCAACTCCACCTACCTGCAAGACAGCCCCGGCGTGCACAAGGGGTTTGACTACGGGCGCTCCCACAACCCCACCCGCTTTGCGCTGGAGCGCTGCGTGGCCGACCTGGAAGGCGGCACCCAGGCGTTCGCCTTCGCGTCCGGGCTGGCAGCGATTTCCACGGTGCTGGAACTGCTCGACGCCGGTGCCCACATCGTGTCCGGCAACGACCTGTACGGCGGCACCTTCCGCCTGTTCGACAAGGTGCGCCAACGCAGCGCCGGGCACCGCTTCAGCTTTGTCGACCTCACGGACCTGGCCGCGTTTGAAGCGTCCCTGCAAGACGACACGCGCATGGTCTGGGTCGAAACCCCGAGCAACCCGCTGCTGAGCCTCACCGACCTTGCCGCCATCGCCCGTATCTGCCGCGACCGCAACATCATCTGCGTGGCCGACAACACCTTTGCCAGCCCGTGGATCCAGCGGCCATTGGAATTGGGTTTTGACGTGGTGGTGCACTCCACCACCAAGTACCTCAATGGTCACTCCGACGTGATCGGCGGCATCGCCATCGTCGCCGACCCTGCCCTCGCCGAGCGGCTGGGCTTTTTGCAGAACTCCATCGGCGCCATCGCCGGGCCCTTCGACGCGTTCCTCACCCTGCGCGGCGTGAAGACCCTGGCCCTGCGCATGGAGCGCCATTGCAGCAACGCCCTCCAACTGGCGACCTGGCTGGAACAACAGCCGCAAGTGGCCCGCGTGTACTACCCAGGCCTGACCTCGCACCCGCAACACGAACTGGCCAAGCGGCAGATGCGCGGCTTTGGCGGGATGATCTCGATTGACCTCAACAGCGACCTCGCCGGGGCACGTCGCTTCCTGGAAAACGTGAAAATCTTTGCCCTGGCCGAAAGCCTGGGCGGCGTGGAAAGCCTGATCGAACACCCGGCCATCATGACCCACGCCACCATTCCCGCCGCTACGCGGGCGCAGTTGGGGATTGGCGATGGGCTGGTGCGACTGTCGGTAGGGGTCGAAGACCTTGAAGACCTGCGCGCCGACCTGGCGCAGGCACTGGCGACGATCTAAGGCTTGGGGTAGCGGTGTGTCAGGCGCTCGAGAGCGGCTGACACACCGTCATCGCGGGCAAGCCCGCTGCGGCTCAACGCCGTTTGGCTTGGGCACCGAAGCCCGTCACAACGAGGTACAACAGCGGGCCTATCGACACAAAAACCGCCGTCAACGCCCAGTAAGGCAGCACCGAGACAAAGGACCGCCCGTTGCTACGTGCATCCCGGTACATCCATGCACACGCCAGGGCGCCCATCAGATACAGGTCGATCACTACCTGAGCCGTGTCCGGCCGCGACAACAGTTCCAGCCCGAACGCCAGCAGCGACTGTTCGGCCGTCAGCAGCGTAGCCAACGTGTAGGCGGTGAATCCCAGCAATGCGGCCAGGGCCAGATAAGGTCGGTTCATGCGCTCTTCCTTGAAAGCTTGAGTGGCGGAGCGCCATCTTAGCGAGCACCGCTGGGTCACTTCAATCACAGACCTGGGCATCGCCAAGCAACTCAAGACCTGTGCTCAACCGTAGTTTTCCAGCCAATGTGCGTAAGGCGCCGGCAAGGTCCAGGCCGCCTTATCGACATTCAACTCCTTGGCCGCAGCGTAGACCCAATGCGGGTTCGCCAGGTGCGCACGGCCGATCAACACCAGGTCCAACTCGCCCGTTTTCACCGCCTCTTCAGCCAACCGAGGGGTGCCGAACCCCCAGGCGGCGCTCACTGGCAGACCGGTTTCATGGCGCACACGCCCGGCAATCGAGCCCAGCAGCGCAGGCCCCCAGGGGATCGTTGCAGCAGGCGTCGAGAACCCAAGGCTGACACTCAGCAAATCAAGCCCACCGGCCTTGAAACGGCGCGCCAACTCAATGGACTCGGCCAGGTTCTGCTCATCATGACCGTCGTATTCAACGACGCCCAGGCGTGCGGTGAGCGGCAGGTTTTCTGGCCAGACCTCACGCACGGCCGCGAGTGTTTCCAACAGGAAACGGCAGCGGTTGTCAAAGCTGCCGCCATACGCATCGGTGCGCTGGTTGGAGTACTGCGAAAAAAAGCTCTGCCCCAGGTAGCCATGGGCAAAGTGCAGCTCGAGCCATTCAAAACCGGCATCACGGGCACGGCGGGCAGCCTCGACGAAGTTCTGGCGAACCCGGGCAATGTCCTCAAGGGTCATGGCCTTGGGCACTTGGGGCATACCTGCACCAAACGCGATAGCGGAAGGCGACAGGGTGTCCCAGCTACGCGGGTCGTCCCGGTCAATATGGACGTCCCCTTCCCAGGGGCGATGGGTACTGGCCTTGCGGCCTGCGTGACCAATCTGGATGCCGGGCACGGCCCCTGCCGCCTTGATCGCCTTGACCACGGGCACGAAGGCCTGGGCATGCGCGTCGCTCCAAAGGCCCGTGCAGCCCGGGGTGATACGACCCTCCGGCGCGACGGCCGTGGCTTCGACAATGAGCAAACCGGCACCGCCACGGGCCAGGCTCGCCAGGTGCACGTGATGCCAATCGTTGGCGATGCCGTCTTCAGCCTGGTATTGGCACATCGGTGGGATCGCAATGCGATTGCGCAGCGTGACGTCTTTGAGAGTGAACGGTGCAAAAAGTGCAGACATGGGCAAGCTCCTGAAACATCTATTTACGATTGTTCGATAATATTCGAACAATGGCAATTAATGGAAGCCCCGTTATGATGGGCACCATGCGCGCCCACAAACACCCCACCGCCGAAGAACTCACCCTTGAACGCCTGTTCTATGCGCTCAGCGATCCTGTGCGGCTGGAAATCGTGCGCAACCTGTCCGTCGAACTCGAGAACACCTGCAGCGCCTTGGCCTGCGGGCGCCCCAAGTCCAGCATGTCCCATCACTTTCGTGTGCTGCGCGAGTCAGGCCTGGTGATGACGCGTAATGTCGGGACCACCCACATGAACTCGCTGCGTACCGACGTACTGGAAAAACGCTTCCCCGGCCTGCTGGCCAGCATCCTCGCCCAGCGCTGATCAACGCGAAGGCAACAAAAAGATGAACTAACCCGCCCGTGACACGATCCTCTCCTGTGCGCAGTCAATCTGCGACCGCCAAATCGGTGGCATTGGAGAACAAGGAGCCGTCATGACCGTTACTGCCCACCCGCCCTACCGCAGCACGCCGGGGCCGCTGCACGCGACCCTGCTGGCTGGCAGTGTGCCGCTGTTTCTCGGCGCGCTGCTCAATGATCTTGCCTACTTCAAGACGTACCAGATTCAGTGGAGCAACTTCGCCTCCTGGCTGATTGCCGGCGGCTTGGTGTTCTGCGGGCTGGCGTTGCTGTTTGCGCTGGTGAACCTGGCCCGCGCACCGCGCAAGGCCGGGCGACCGGCACTGTATGTGGTGTTGCTGCTGGTCACGTGGGGCGTGGGCTTCATTAACGCCCTGGTGCATGCCCGCGATGCGTGGGCGGTGATGCCCACCGGCCTGGTGCTGTCGCTGATCGTGGCCGTGCTGGCCTGCGTGGCGACCTGGGCAGGCCTTTCGCCCACTGACGCGGAGGATCGCCCATGAAAACCGCCAGTACCCTGACAATGTTGAGTGTGGCGCTGCTGCTGAGCGCCTGCGGTGAACCGGACAGCGTTCAAACCCACGGCCCCGACCCCAAGTTGCCGGAGCCACAGCGCGGCCTGCTGCCCACCATGAAGATCGCCGACCCCGCGCAATGGGGCGACCGCAAGCCCAGCGTGCCTGAGGGCTACAGCATCACGGCGATCGCTACCGACTTGAAAGTGCCCCGCCAGACCCTGGTGCTGCCCAACGGCGACATCCTGGTCGCCGAAGGCCACGGCGGCAATGCGTCGCCGCTCAAACCCAAGGACGTGATCGCCAGCCTGATCATGGCGCGCGGCACCACGCCGGTGAAAGGTGGCAACCGCCTGACCCTGCTGCGCGATGCCGACGGTGACGGCACCTACGAAACCCGCACGGTGTTTGCCGACAACCTCAACGCGCCTTACGGGCTGGCCTACGCCAACGGCAAGCTCTATGTGGCCAACCAGGATTCGCTGGTGCGCTTCGACTACGCCGACGGCCAGACCAAGGCCAGCGGCCCGCCGGTGAAAATCACCGACTTGCCGGGTGAGATCAACCACCACTGGACCAAGTCGCTGACCATCACCCCGGACGGCCGCTCGCTGTTCGTGGGCATCGGCTCCAACAGCAACATCACCGAACGCGGCCTGGAAGTGGAACTCGACCGTGCCCGTGTCTGGCAGGTGGATGCCGCCACCGGGGCGCACCGCACCTATGCCACTGGCCTGCGCAACCCCACGGCGCTGGCGATTCAACCCGGCACCGGGCAACTCTGGGCGGTGGCCAACGAGCGTGACGAACTGGGCCCGGACCTGGTGCCCGACTACCTGACCTCGGTGCGTGAAGGCCAGTTCTATGGCTGGCCCTACAGCTATTGGGGCCAGCACGTCGACACCCGCGTGCAACCACAAGACCCGGCCAAGGTCGCCGCTGCGATCAAGCCCGATTACGCCTTGGGTTCTCACGTGGCCGCACTGGGGCTGGCCTTCTCGATCCCGGCCATGGGCGAGCGATTCGCCAATGGCGTGTTCGTGGGCGAGCACGGCAGCTGGAACCGGGAAAATCCGGTGGGCTACAAAGTGGTGTTCGTGCCGTTCAGCAACGGGCAACCGTCCGGTGAACCCCAGGACTTCGCAGCAGGCTTTCGCACCGCCGAAGGCAAAACCCTGGGACGGCCAGTGGGCGTGACCGTGGACCCCAAAGGTGCGCTGATCATCGCCGATGACTTGTCCAACATCGTGTGGCGCGTGACGCGTAACCGCTGACGCAACCCGGCGGGCCCGGATTATCGGGCCCGCCTCTTTTACAGCACGGCCTGCGCAAACTGCGCATAAAACGCCAGCGAGGCCACGTTCTTGTCCTTGGCTTCGAGCATGATGTCGAAGCGGTCAAGAAACCCCACCGCGTATTGATTGGTCCAGCGGTTCCACATCTGGCGGCTGTGGGCATACAAGTCGCGCTTGGACAGCACCTGCAACAACGCCGGCATCTGCAACTTGTGCCCGGCATCAAACCCCTGCTCCTGCAACTGCTCCTGAGGCTGGGAGTAATGCATCGTGGGCCGCACACCACGCCAACTGTCGATCACCTGTTGAACCCGGGCATCGTCGTGGGCGATGTAGTCGTCTTCGTGGATCCACAAGTGGTGGATGTCCAGCACCACCGGCGCCAGGTCGGCCATTTGCAGGCAGTGGTCCAGGCCGTAGGTTTTCTCGTCGTTTTCAAACGTGATGCAGTTGCGCGCCACTTGCGACAGGCGCGGCCACACGGCCCGCGTGCCCTCTACCCCCAGGCGACCGGCGATGTGCACGTTGCACTTGAGGTCCTGGAAGCGCTGCCCGTAGCCCATCATGCGGATCATGTCGGCATGGTACTCAAACTCAGCCACGCTGTTTTCCACCACCCCGGGGTTGTCCGACCCCAGCACGCAATACTGTCCGGGGTGAAACGACAGGCGAATGTCGGCTGCGCGGGCGCAGTCGCCAATCGCCGCAAACCCTTGGGCCAGCACCTGCTGGATGGCCGGGTCCTGGTAAAACGCCGCCACCTTGGGGTGGCTGTAGAACGGCAGCAGGTCGCTGCTCAGGCGCAGCATGTGCAGGGCCGGCGGCAAGGTCGCCACATAGGCCAGCAAACGCAATTGCGCCGCCAGGTTGTGGTGGATGATTTCAATCAGTTTGTCATGGGCCACCTGCGGCGCCACCCCGTCCATCCAGCGCAGTGTGGTGGTGCGCGGGTTGAACGGGCCTTCGATCAGTTTCAGCTCGCTGGCCGACAGGTCGCGCTCGGGATGGTGGTACTGGCACGCAAAGCCGATTCGGGGCTGGCTCATGAGAGGTCCTGGCAACGGGGAATCGATGAGGATACAGCAGCGAGCCGCGTCAGGCGCGCAACCACTTCCAGCGTTGCAGTTCATCGGCCATGTAGCGGCCAAATTGGTGCGCGGAGTCGGCCACGATATCGATACCGTTTTCCATCAGCATCGACCGCGTCTGGGCGGCGTGCAGCGCGGTGACGATCGCCCGGTTCAACTGCTCGATCAGCGGTGCAGGCGTACCGGCGGGCGCAACAAAGCCCAGCCAATTGTTCAACGCATAGCCCGTGAGCCCCGCCTCTTCCAGCGTCGGCACCTGAGGCAACGCACTGCAACGCTGCGGCGTGGTCACGGCCAACGCGCGCAAGGTTTGTGCACGCACTGGCGGCAACATGGAAGCGGCGTTGTTAAAGCTCAGGTCCAGGCTGCCCTCGTGCAGGGCGGTGTACAGGTCGCGCGTGTCGGGGTAGGCGCGATGCTCAAGCGTCACGCCGGTGAGTTTCTGAAACAGAAGCCCCGCCAGGTACGGCGCACTGCCTACGCCGGAGCTGCCGTAGGTCAGGGTCTGGCGCGACGCCAGCGTGACCAGCTGTGCCACGCTGGCGGCGCCCAGGGACAACCGCGTGCCCAGCACCAGCGGCGAGCGGGTGGCCAGGCACACCGGGGCAAAATCCTGCAATGGGTCGTAGCCCAAGTCGCTGCGCAGGTTGGGGTTGATGGCGTGGGTGCCAAAGGTCGCGACCAGCAAGGTATTGCCGTCCGGTGGGCACGCCCGCGCCACCCGGGCGGCTATCGCGCCCAGCTCGCCGGGCATCAGCTCGATGTGCACCGGGCGGCCCAGCGCGGCGGTGAGCGCGGGCGCCATGCTGCGCAGCAGGTCGTCCGAGGCGCTGCGCGGGGAAAACCCGATGAGGATGCGCAGCGGCGCCGAAGACGCCCGTGGCGCAGGCGCGCCGGTGTCGGTCGCCGCCTGCACCGGCACGCTGCCGGCCATTGCCACGGCCCAGGCCCACAGGCTTTTGTAGAGGATGTCGCGTCGGCTGTAGGTGTACATGCAAAACCTCGTTGGGCGTTATTCGGCTTGGACAAAGCGGCGCAGGACCCACGTCATGCCCGCCGACAGTAACAACATGCCAGCCATGAACAGGATCCCCAGGGAAAACGACCCGGTGACGTCCTTCAGCCAACCCACCATGAACGGCCCGACAAACCCGCCCAAGGTGCCGACTGCATTGATGAAGGCCAACCCGCCCGCCGCCGCAGCGCCGGTCAGAAACCGCGTCGGAATGCTCCAGAACACCGCCCGCGCCGTGGTGGCGCCCAGTACCGCGATGCAAATGCCGATAAGCGCTGGCATCAGTTGGGTGAGCATAGCCGCCATCACCATGCCCAGTGCGCCCAGCAGGCAGCACAGCATCAGGTTCAGGGTTTTCTTGCCGTTGCGGTCCACTCGCCGGGCCCAGGCCTGCATGCCCACGGTGGCAACGATGTAGGGCACCGAAGACAGCAGCGCGGTCGCGGTCACATCCAGGCCATGGGAGGTGAGGATGGTCGGCAGCCAAATGCCAATGCCGTAGGCACCCAGTACAAAGCCGAACTGGATCAGCGTCAGGATCACCACGCGCGGGTCTTTCAAGGCGGCGCGCAAGTCTTTGGTTTCCCGCTCGCGGTGTTCGCTGGCGAGCATGTTCTGCAACGCCTCACGCTCCTCGGCCGTCAGCCAATAGGCCTGGCCGGGGTGGTCACGCAGTTTGAACAGCACCCACACGCCGATCAGCGTAGCAGGCAAGCCCTGGAGGATGAACATCCACTGCCAGCCATGCAGGCCTGCCAGCCCTTCCATCGCCAGCAGCACGCCGGAAAACGGCCCGCTGATGATCGACGACACCGGTACCCCCACCATGAACCACGCCAGCACTCGCGTGCGGTACTGCGCCGGAAACCAGCACGCCAGGTAGAACGCCACGCCCGGGAAGAACCCCGCCTCGGCCACGCCCAGTACAAAACGCGCAAGGTAAAAACTGTAGGGCCCGACCACACACGCAGTGGCCGCCGCCGCAAGGCCCCAGGTGATCATGATGCGCGCCAGCCAGCGCCGTGCGCCGAAGCGGTACAGCGCCAGGTTGCTCGGCACTTCCAACAGGCAATAACCGGCGAACAGAATGCCTGCGCCCCAGCCAAACTGGGTGGCCGTCATGCCCAGGTCGGCGTTCATGGTCAGCGCGGCAAAGCCGACGCTGGTGCGGTCGATGTAATTGAACACAAACGCCAGGATCAGGACCGGCAGCAGGTGCCAGGCACATTTGTTGACGGCACTGCGCTGCAACGCCTGCTCATCGGGCGAGCAGTGCGCGGGCAAAGTCAGGTTCATCTTCGTCTCCTGCGCCGCGAGCGCGAGGCGCTCACGGGCTTTGTTGTCATTGATAGGACGAGGGGTGAAGGCTCAGGCGGTGTGCAGCAGGCTCGCGAGTACGAAGGGCAAAATCCCGCCGTGGCTGAAATAGGTGGCTTCAATGGCGGTGTCGATGCGCGCCAGCAACTGCACAGCGTGCTGGCTGCCGTCGCGACGGGTTACGCGCAGCGTCACCTCTTGCGCGGGCCGAACCCCGTCTTCAAGCCCCAGGATGTCGAAGGTTTCGGTGCCGTTGAGCCCGAGGCTCTGGGCGTCTTCGCCGGGCTTGAACTGCAACGGCAAGACCCCAAGGCCCGCCAGGTTGCTGCGGTGGATACGCTCGAAACTCTTGGCGATGACCGCCCGTACGCCCAGCAACCGCGTGCCCTTGGCGGCCCAGTCGCGGCTGGAGCCGGTGCCGTATTCTTCACCGGCAAAAATCAGCACCGGGGTGTCATGGCCCAGGTAATGCCGCGACGCATCAAACAAGGTGGCGCGCTCGCCGGTGGGCTGTACCTGCGTGTAGGGGCCCTCCTGCGCGGAGCCGTCGGCGTTGGGCGCCAACATGTGGTTTTTCAGGCGTACGTTGGCAAACGTGCCACGCACCATCACCTCGAAATGACCGCGCCGGGCACCGTAGGTGTTGAAGTCTTTTACCGGCACGCCGCGAGCCGCCAGCCACTGACCGGCACTGGAACCTTCGGTGATGGAACCGGCCGGGCTGATATGGTCGGTGGTGATCGAGTCCCCCAGGATCGCCAGGGCACGCGCGCCGACGATGGGCCGGGCGGCCTGCGCGGTGTCGAAGAAGTCGGGCTCGGCGGCGTAGGTCGATTCGGGCCAGTCGTACACCTCACCTTCACTGGTCTTGATCGCGTTCCACAGGTCGTGGTCGCGGGTCAGGTCGGCGTACAGGCGCTGGTACAACTGCGGGTTGGCGGCCTTGCCCTTGAGCGCGTTGATGTCTTCATGGGTTGGCCACAGGTCGGCCAAGCGCACCGGATGGCCGTTGGCATCGTGGCCGAAGACGTAGGTGGAAAGGTCGCAGCGGGTGGTGCCCGCCAGCGCAAACGCCACCACCAGCGGCGGGCTGGCGAGGAAGTTGGCGCGCAGGTTGCCATGAATGCGCGCTTCAAAATTGCGGTTGCCGGAGAGCACGGCGCTGCACACCAGGTCTTGCCCTACCACGACGTTTTCCAGCGCCGGGTCCAGCGGGCCGATGTTGCCCACGCAGGCGCCACAGCCATAGGCGGCGATGTCAAAGCCCAACTGGCTCAGCTGCTCGACAAGCCCCGCGTCCTCAAGATAGGCGGTGACCACGCGCGAGCCCGGGGTAAACAGGGTCTTCACCCACGGTTTGGCGACCAGCCCTTTGGCCACGGCTTTTTTGGCCAACAGCCCAGCCGCGATCAGCAGCTCGGGGTTGGAGGTGTTGGTGCACGAGGTGATCGCCGCCACCAGCACGTGCCCGTGCCCCACCTCATAGTGTTGAACCGGGCCCTTGGCCCCCGCGGGGACAGCGCTCACGGGATACCGCTCGGCCAGTTGCGCGGCCGACTTGGCATAACCGCCGCTGTGCGTGTCTTGCTGCATCACTTCATCGAAGCGTTGGCCGAGCAGGTTCAGGTCGACGCGGTCCTGAGGCCGTTTGGGCCCGGAAACGCACGGCACGATGCGGTCCAGGTCGATGGTGATCACCGCCGAGTAATCGATACTGCCTTCGGCGGGCGATCCAAACAGTTCCTGAGCCTGGAAGTAGCAGCGGATCAAGTCCACCTGCTCGGCGCTGCGGCCGGTCTGGGCGTAGTAGTCCAGGGTGTTGTCGTCCACCGGAAAAAAGCCGCTGGTGGCGCCGTATTCGGGGGCCATGTTGGCCAGGGTGGCGCGGTCGGTGGCGCTCAGCGATTGCGCACCGTCCCCGAAAAACTCCACCAGTTTGCCCACCACCTTGGCGGCGCGCAGAGTCTGGGTGACCTGCAACACCGCGTCGGTGGCCGTGACGCCGGGGCGCAACGCGCCCTTGAGGTTCACGCCCACCACGTCCGGCATCAGCATGTAGATCGGCTGGCCGAGCATGCCCGCCTCCGCCTCGATGCCGCCCACTCCCCAGCCCATCACACCGATGCCGTTGATCATGGTGGTGTGGCTGTCGGTGCCCACCAGGGTGTCAGGGTACACCACGGCGTCTTTTTCGATGACGCCCTGGGCCAGGTATTCCAGGTTGATCTGGTGACAGATGCCAATGCCCGGCGGGATCACCTTGAAGGTGTCGAACGCCTGCATGCCCCATTTCATCAGCTCATAGCGCTCGCGGTTGCGGGCAAACTCCACCTCCATGTTTTGCCGCAGCGCGTTGGGCACGTTGGAAAATTCGGTCTGCACCGAATGGTCCACCACCAGGTGCACCGGCACCAGCGGTTCGATGGCCTTGGGGTTGGCCCCACGTTTGCGCGCCTGGCTGCGCATGGCCGCCAAGTCAGTGAGCAACGGGATGCCGGTAAAGTCCTGGAGCAGCACGCGGCCCACCACGAATGGAATCTCCCGCTCGCGGCGGCCCTGTGCCTGCCAACCGGCGAGGTCTTCGACGTGAGACGCCAGGACCTTGCTGCCATCGCAATTGCGCACCACCGACTCGAGCAGTATGCGGATCACCACCGGCAAGCGATTCAACTGCGGGTAGCCCTGCGCCTGAAGGGCCGGCAACGAATAGAACTGATGCGTGCGACCATGGGCGGTCGTGAAGGTGCGCAGGCTGTTGGCGCTCGGTGCAAAGGTCGGGGTCATGGGTGGGCTCTCGGGGCGACTCATCAGGTTAACGGTCAAACTGGAACACGTGGGCCGGGGTGTCCCACAGCACGTGTTGGCGGTCTGCGGGTTCAGGCAGCCAGCGCGCAAGGTGCGCCACTTGGTCGGCGTAGTGCTGGGTGGTTTCGTATTGGGTGAACGGCCAGTCGCTGGCCCACAACAGGCGCCGCGCACCGTAGGCGTTCAGCAACAACGGCGCGGCCCGCGCCGCCAGCTCAAGGCCGATGCGGTAGGCGCCAGAGAGCTTGACCCACACCCGGTCGCTGGCGGCAAACCCCAGCAGGCGCGCAAAGGCTGGGTCATCGATGCCGGTGGTTTTGTCGGGCATGCCAAAGTGGTCGATGACCACGCGCACGCCAGCGTCCAGCAGCGGCTCGACCGACTCGGCCAGCCGGGCGCAGTGGTCGTTGACTTCGATGTGCCAGTCATGGGCCCGGCAGAATTTCAGCACGCGGCGCCAATCGGCCTCATCGAAAGCAGGCACCGGCAAGTGCCCGGTGAGGTTGACACGCACCCCGACCACGCCAGCGTCTGCGTAGCCGGGCAACCGTTCGAGGTCGGTCGCCGGGTTGATCGCCACCACCCCGCGCAAGCGGCCTTGGGCCCGGCGCAGGCTCTCGACAAGGTAACGGTTGTCGGTGCCCACAATGCTCACGGCGATCAGCACCGCGCGGTCAATGCCATGGGCATCGAGTTGGGCAATGAAGGCTTCGTAGCGAGCGTCATAGGTGGGCGTGAAACGCCGGGACTCGATAAAGGGCAGGTCCCGGTGGAAGACATGGGCGTGGGTATCGATCACGGCGGGCTGACGGCTGTTCATCGGTAAGTCACCTCTGATTCGGCAGTGTGCTGGACACACTGAATTGTTTATTTTTTGCCGAAAACGCACTTAGCCTAAATCCAGATAATTGTTTTTGTCAAAACAAAAACGCAACCCTTGCTGCCATCGATGAAAAAAGGCCGCTCAGGGCGGCCTCACCGGGCTGGCGTACGCCTCAGGCAACCGGCGGCTCAAACACCGCCGACACGGCCTTTTTGCGCCAGGCCGCCTCGATGTGCTGGCGCATGTAGCTGGCCGCGCCCAGGTTGTCACCCTTTTCAATCGCATCGAGGATCTGCAAGTGTTCCTCGGCCAGGGCCTGGCGCGGCAGGTCCGGGCGGGTCTGGCGGTATTCGACGAGGCGGCGCATCTGGTCGAGGCGGCGCAGGGTCTGCAAGGAAAACCGGTTGCCGGCCCACTCGGCAATCGTCTCGTGAAAACGGGCATTGGACTCGAAACGCTCGGTGGGGCTCATGGTCAGGTAGCCGCCGTCGAGAATTGCCTGCTGCTCCTGGCGCAATGCGCGCAACTGCGCCAGGTCAGGCTTGAATTTGGCGCTCAGGATGCCCGCCGGCTCAATCGCCAGGCGCAGCGCGTACATGTCTTCGTAGGCCTCCAGCGAGTCGATCATGGGCAAAAAGCGCCAGCCGTAGCCCACCTCTTTTTCGAGCCAGCCCTCACTTTGCGCACGGGCCAGTACTTTGCCGACCTCCCCGCGCGACACACCCAGCAGGCGGGTCAGGTCGGCCTCGGTGACCGAGTCCGCCAGCACCCCGGCAAACCGTGCCTCGGTGAGCCGCAGGTACAGCGGGTCTTCGACGTCCTGCACCTGGGCCTGCACGTCGGGCGGCAGGTTGAAGAGGTCGCCCTGCACGTGGTAGCCGCGGTTTTTGTCGTAACGCATGAGCCCGGCGCCCACCAGGTGCTCCAGCGCCACCTTGACCGGCGAGCGCGAGGTGCCGATCAGCTTGGCCAGCGTCCACTCCGGCAAGTGCGCGCCCACGGGCAGGCGCTCGCGGCGTACGTAATAGATGATTTCGCGCAAGGCCTTGCGCTGGCTTTTGGTCAGGTCCTGGGTCATGTCGTGGGCGCTTGGGCGTAGTCGAAAGAGCCTGGAATATAACGCCGCCACGCAAAAAAACGAAGCAAAGCGCAGCATTCAGGCAAAAACAGGCTTGCGCAGTTTTTGCGTTTACTGTCGAATAAACGCAATAACCCACACCAACCCACGGAGTCCTGCCATGCCCCAACAATCCTTCCCTGCGGTGTACATGCGCGGCGGCACCAGCAAGGGCGTGTTTTTTCGCAGCGACTGGCTGCCGCACGACCCGACGCTGCGCGACCGCATCCTGTTGCGGGTGATCGGCAGCCCCGACCCGTACGGCCAGCACATCGACGGCATGGGCGGCGCCACCTCCAGCACCAGCAAAGTCGTGTTGCTGAGCGCCTCGACCCGCACCGATTGCGACGTGGACTACCGCTTCGGCCAAGTCGCCATCGACCGTCCCGTCATCGATTGGTCGGGCAACTGCGGCAACCTCACGGCCGCTGTGGGCCCCTTCGCGATTGCCCAGGGGCTGGTCGCCGCCCCGGCCGATGGCATCGCGGTGGTGCGTATCTGGCAAGCCAACATCCAGGCGCGGATCATCGCGCACGTTCCCATGCGCGGTGGTGAGGTGGTCGAGGACGGCGAGTTTGAACTGGACGGCGTGACCTTTCCCGGCGCCGAAATCCGCCTTGAGTTCCAGGACCCCGGCGGTGACGACAGCACCGGTATGTTCCCTACCGGCAACCCCGTGGACACCCTGAACGTGCCGGGCGTGGGTGATGTGGAACTGACCCTGATCAACGCCGGTAACCCGGCCATTTTCATCGAGGCCCGGGCGCTCGGCCTGCTGGGTAACGAGCTACAAAACGACCTCAACGCCAACCCCCAACTGCTGGCCCGCGCTGAAGCGATTCGCGCCTGCGCGGCCGTCAAGATGGGCCTGGCCGCCACCCCGCAAGAGGCCACGCAGTTGCGCCCGCACACGCCCAAGCTAGCCTTTGTCGCCGCCCCGCTCGCCTACACCGCCGCCAACGGCAAGGCCATCGACCCGGCGACGCTGGACATCAACGCGCGCATTTTTTCCATGGGCAAATTGCACCACGCCATGACCGGCACGGGCGCCGTAGCCATCGCGGTGGCCGCCGCAATTCCCGGCACGCTCGTCCACAGGCTGGTGCCGCAAGCCGCGGGCCGCCTGCTGCGCTTTGGCCACCCGTCCGGCAGCCTGGCGGTGGGCGCCGAGGCGCAGCAAGTGGACGGGCAGTGGGTGGTGTCCAAGGCGCTCATGAGCCGCTCTGCCCGTCGCCTGATGCAGGGCGAGGTGCTGGTGCCCGCGCAGGCGGCGGACGGCGTCCTGGCGTGAAAAATACACCCAGGCAGTGAATTATTTGGCAGCTCTTTGTATCTGAACGAAAAGCGCCGGGCCCCCACCGCGCGCTATTCGTTTGTACAGGGACCCCGCATGAAACCACGTAAGGAACGCGTCAAACCTATTGGGCTGAAAGACATCACCATTGTCGACGACGCCAAGATGCGCAAGGCAATCACCGCCGCTGCGCTGGGCAATGCCATGGAATGGTTTGACTTTGGCGTGTACGGCTTTGTCGCCTATGTACTGGGCAAGGTGTTCTTCCCGGGCGCCGATCCCGGCGTGCAGATGATCGCGGCGCTGGCGACGTTTTCCGTGCCCTTTTTGATCCGCCCGCTGGGTGGCCTGTTTTTCGGGCGGCTGGGGGACAAATACGGCCGGCAAAAAGTGCTCGCCGCCACCATCGTCATCATGTCGTTGAGCACCTTTGCCATCGGCCTGATCCCCTCCTATGCCGCCATTGGCATTTGGGCGCCGATCCTGTTGCTGCTGGCCAAAATGGCCCAGGGCTTCTCGGTGGGCGGCGAATACACTGGTGCCTCGATTTTCGTCGCCGAATACGCCCCGGACCGCAAACGCGGGTTCCTGGGCAGTTGGCTGGACTTTGGCTCCATCGCAGGCTTTGTGTTCGGCGCAGGCGTGGTGGTGTTGATTTCCACCGTGCTGGGCGAGGAGCAATTCCAGGAATGGGGCTGGCGGCTGCCATTTTTCCTCGCGCTGCCGCTGGGCCTGATCGGCCTGTACCTGCGCCATGCCCTGGAAGAAACCCCGGCGTTCCAGCAACACGTGGAGAAGCTTGAACAAGGCGACCGCGAAGGCCTGGCCAGTGGTCCCAAGGTGTCGTTCAAGGAAGTGGCGACCCAGCACTGGCGCAGCCTCATCACCTGCATCGGCGTGGTGGTGGCGACCAATATCACCTACTACATGCTGCTCACCTACATGCCGAGCTACCTGTCGCACAACCTGCATTACAGCGAAGACCATGGCGTGCTGATCATCATCGCGATCATGGTGGGCATGCTGTTCGTGCAGCCGGTCATCGGGTTTGTCAGCGACAAAATCGGCCGCCGCCCGTTCATCCTGATCGGCAGCGTGGCGCTATTCGTGCTCGCCATTCCGGCGTTCATGCTGATCACCAGCGGCAAGCTGGGGCTGATCTTCGCAGGCCTGCTGATCCTGGCCGTGGTGCTCAACTTCTTTATTGGCGTGATGGCCTCCACCCTGCCCGCGATGTTTCCCACCCACATCCGCTACAGCGCGCTGGCCAGCGCGTTCAACGTCTCGGTGTTGATCGCAGGCCTCACCCCCACGGCAGTGGCCTGGCTGGTGGAAAGCACCCAGGATTTGTACATGCCGGCCTATTACCTGATGGTGACCGCCGTGATCGGTTTGATCACCGCGCTGACCATGAAGGAAACCGCGAACAAACCCCTGCGCGGCGCCGCACCAGCCGCGTCAGACCTTGAGGAAGCGCGGGAACTGCTGCAGGCGCATCACGACAACATCGAGCAGAAGATCGAAGACCTCGACGAGCAGATTGCCGAGCTCGAGGCCAAACGCACGCAACTGGTGCAGCAGCATCCGCGGATCAACGACTAGGCCTGGCGCAAATACGCCCGTGCTGGGCGCCGCTCAGGCTCACTCGAAGATCCCCGAGCGGGGCCCGGCCAGTTGCAGCAGGCAATCACCCACACGCACCTGGGCCAGTGCACGCGTGCAAATCACTTCACCGCTGCCGCTAAAGTGCACGGTCACCGGCTCACGCAGCGGCTCCTGGGGGAAGTGAATCAGCGCGGCGGGTTGCCCCGCCTCGACCTGATCACCCAACCGCACCAAAGGCTCCCACAGACCGGCATTGAACGCGTACACGTAGTGCGCGTTTTTTTCGATGCGCATCAACCGGGGTAAGGCCGCAGGCGAGGCCGGCACCAGCTCGCCACTGAGAATGCCCACATGAGCGAGCAAACTCAGGAGCCCCTGGCGGGCCTGCTCGACCAACCCCAAACTGACCAACCCGCCGCCGCCCAACTCGGTCAGCAAACAAACAGCGCCTTGACGCCTGGCGGCAGCGGTCACGTTGACGGGGTTGGGCTGATACAAAAATGCCTTGGGCAAGCCGAAGGCCTTGAGCAAACCGCTCACTTTCAGCTCTTCCGCGGCGTCCCGGGGCTCGAGCCCCATCATGTTGGCGCCGTCGTAAATCAGCGAGGTGCCGCCCGAATGCAGGTCCACCATGTAGTCGGCGCGGGCCAGCAGGACCGATTCAATGTAATGGGCGATCACCTGCGTGGGGGTGCCTGCCGGGTCGCCTGGGTAAACGCGATTGAGGTTGCCGTCATCCAGCGGTGAGGTGCGGGTGCCCGCTTCTGCCGCCGGGAAATTGGTCATTGGCAAAAGAATCACCTGGCCCTGGATCATCTCAGGCTGCAGTTCGCGAATCAGCCGGGCCACAAGAATCTGCCCTTCGTATTCATCACCGTGGCTGCCAGCGGTGATCAGGAACGTCGGCCCCTCGCCATTGCGAACGGACGCCACCGGAATAGGGACCCAGCCATAGGCCGAGCGATGCACCGAATGAGGCAGGCGCAGGTAGCCCACGTGCTTGCCGGGGGCGTCAAAGTCGATATCACTCTTGATCGGGTTTGCACTACTCATTACTGGCTCCAGCTTGGATTAATTATCAAAAAACCTGTTGTGCCTACCAGGTGTACTGCGCTTTCGAGAGGCCACTGACCACGTCGTAGTCCTCGCCCAGGTACTGCTTGGCCAACCGTGTGATGGTGCCGTCGGCCAACATGTCGGCGATCGCCTGATTCATCGCCAGCCGTAACGCATCGGCGCCTTTGGGGACCACGGCAGCGCCCAATGAATAGGCCACCGGCTCGCCCGCCAGTTTGATCGGAAGGTGGTTCATCTCCTGCATTTTGCGACCGGAAAAGTAAGACTCGATGATCGCGTCAATACGGCCCAGCGCCAGATCGTTGTACAGCAGGCCACCAGCGTCATAGGTGCGGATCTGCGAGTGCGTGAGGTTCTGCCGCTCCCACAATTCGTTGCTGGTGCCCAGCCCCGCGCCGACCTTTTTGCCCGCCAGGCTGGCGACGTCATGGATGTCGGTATTGCTGGCGTTGACCCAGATTCGGAACTCCTGAACGCTGTAGGGCGAGGTGAAATCCACCACGCCAGCCCGCTCCGCAGTCTTGGTCATGCCGTTGATGACTACGTCGTATTTTCGCGCCTGGATACTCTGGACAAAGCCTGGAAACTTGTCCGCCACCAGCACCACATTCGGTACGCCCAAGCGTTTGAAAATCTCCCGCGCCACGGCGATGTCATAGCCGTCTGGCTCGTTCGCGTCGTTGATGAAACTCATGGGCGGGCTGGCCTGTGTGCTGGCGACCCGTACGCTGCCAGCCTTGACCAGCCGCGACAATGAGTCATCTTCAGCGGCGTGCGCCCACGAACAGAACGCCAACACCGCGCCCAGCACCCATGCTGGGAACACCCACTTACCCCTGGTTATATGCATGATCACCGTGCCCCATCCGAATAAATTGCTGGATCCGCTCACCGCTCGCCGGTCCAAAAAAATCCGCGGCCGGGGCGTCTTTCAAAATGACGCCGCCTTCCATGAAGATCACGCGATCGGCGGCTTGCCTGGCGAAGTTCATTTCATGGGTGACGATAACCATGGTCATCCCGGCGTCCGCCAACTCTCGCATCACGGTCAGCACCTCGTCGCGCAACTCGGGGTCGAGCGCCGACGTGGGCTCGTCGAACAGAATCACTTGTGGGGTCATCGACAAGCCGCGGGCAATGGCCACGCGTTGTTTCTGCCCGCCCGACAAGCGCCCCGGGTAAGACATCGCCTTGTCCGCCAGGCCCACCTGCGCCAGCAGTTCCCGGCCACGAATCATCGCCGCCCGCTTGGGCACATGCTTGACGCTCACCAGGCCCTCAATCACGTTGTCGAGCACGCTCAAATGCGGGAACAGATTGAAGGACTGAAACACCATTGCCGTTTTACGCCGCAACGCCACCACCTGCGCCTGGTCTGCGCGGCTCAGCGCCTGCCCAGGCTTGAGGGAAACGGTGTGCCCGCACACCTCCAGGTCGCCGCTGTCGGCCGGCGATAGAAAGTTGAGCGAGCGCAGCAAGGTGGTTTTACCCGACCCGGAAGGCCCCAGGATCACCACCACTTCACCACTGCGAACTTGCAGGTCGACACCGCGCAGCACCGCCAGATTGCCAAAGGATTTGCACAACCCCCGCACATTGATTTTCAGATCATTCATGACATGCGCCTCGACAGCCGGCCTTCGATATAGGTTTGAACAAACGTCAGGCATTGGTTGATCAACCAGTAGATGAAGCCCACCATCAGGAACATTTCCATGTAGCGAAACGTCGCGGCACCCATTTGTTGAGCCACGGTGGTCATCTCCACCACCGTGATGATCGACGCCAGAGAGGTGTCCTTGATCAGTGCGACCATCTGCCCACCAATCGAGGGCAATGCCACCCGCAGGGCCTGGGGCAGAATGATGCGTTGCAGGCACCGCCAGTAGCCCATGCCCATGGCAAGCGATGCTTCCCATTGCCCCGGATCCACTGCGTTGATGCCGGAACGAAAGTTCTCGCTCAGGTACGCGGCCGAAAACAGACTCAGGGCCAGTAACGCCGACGGCAAGGGCCCCAATTCGACGCCGTAATTGGGTAGGCCGAAATAGATCAACAGGATCTGCACCAACAGCGGTGTGCCGCGAAAAACCGACACGTAGATGAAGGCGATCCAGCGCAGCAGGCGGTAGGCCGAATTGCGCATCAGCGCGATCAACAGGCCCAGGATCGAGCCACATACGAAGGCGCTCAACCCCAGGAAAATGGTCACCCAAATGGCCGTCTTGAGCAGCGGCCAGGAACGGATCAGGAGCTCCAACATGTGCTGTGCTCCTGTGCGGCATGCCCGTTGAAGCACAGTGTTCGAACGCTTGTCTTTATTGTCATTTTTTCCATCCTTTCTTGCGGTTGACTCACCGCGAGAACCTTAAGGTGGTAGCGGTTCAAAAGTGCAGGGGCTTGCAGAACCTGACGGTTTGCCGCCCCTTGTCACGGGTTCATACCTCGGTGAAGGATTGGTATTGGCGCAATGCGTTATCCAGGTCGGCGATCAACACATCAGGGTCTTCCAGGCCGATGGAAATGCGCAGAATCGGTTGGTCGGTAAAGCAATGCGCGCGGGCCTGTTGCTGCGTCGCCGGGTAATAGGCCACCAGACTATGGGTGCCGCCCCAACTGGCGCCGATCGGAAAATGCTCCAGGGCGTTGAAAAACGCGCCGAACGCTTGCTCTGGCGCCGGTTTGAGAATGAATGAGAACAGGCACCCACTGCCTTTGAACTGCGCTTTCCACACCGCATGGCCGGGATGACTTTCCAGGGCCGGAAACAGCACCTGGGTCACCTGCGGATGGCTTTCCAACCAGCGCGCAACTTTCAAGGCATGGCTGCTCTGCTGGTGCAGCCGCAGCGGGTACGTATCCAGGCCACGCTGCACCAGAAAACAGTCTTCCGGGCTGACCGCCAGCCCCAACGTACTCTGGGTTTGGCGCAAGACTTCGTAATGCGCGAAGTTGTTCAGGCTGATCGCGCCCATCAACACGTCCGAATGCCCGCCAAACCACTTGGTGGCCGCTTCCACAGAAAAGTCGATGCCATGATCCAACGGCCGAAAAAACAACGGGCTCGCCCACGTGTTGTCCATCATAGTCAGCACGCTGTGACGCCGGGCGACCTCTACGATGGCATCCACGTCCTGCATTTCCATGGTGATGGTGCCCGGTGCCTCGATGCAGATCATCTTGGTGTTGGGCTTGATCAACGCTTCGATTTGCGCGTCCACCGTGGGCGGGTAGAACTGCACATCAACCCCAAGCCCCGCCAACCAACCGCTGGCGAATGCCTTTAGGCCACCGTAGGCGGAGTCTGATACCAGCAAGTGATCACCTGCTCGCACAACCCCCATAATCACCGCGACCAGCGCGGCCTGGCCCGAGGACGTGACCACGCAGTGTCGGGCATGCTCAAGGTCTGCAATCCGGCGTTCCAGCCCGCGCGCGGTGGGCGTGCCGGTGATGCCGTAGCTGTAGCCGTCGGGCTGGCGCTTTTTGCGCGCGGCGAAGTCCTCGAACGAATCAAAAACCACGGTTGAGCCGCGCCACACGGCGGGCGACAGGCTGGCGTAGGGATTATCGGCGTGATCTTTGAAACTCATAGTCATGAAACCCTGCGTTGGTGAATGAGCCGATTCTGTGCCTGCAAGCCCCTGGCAACAACACTGGAAACGACTTAGGCTATAAGCCCAACTTATAGCCTGGCAGACCCGACATGGGCTTTCGTGACATCGAGATTTTCCGCGCCGTGGTCATTGCCGGCAGCACCATCAAGGCCGCCAACATGCTGGGCATCTCCCAGCCGGCGGTGAGCCAGGCCATCCGCAAATTGGAGGGCAGCTCCGGCCTGCAATTGTTCGTGCGCGCCCGCGGCCGCCTGATTCCCACCCGGGAAGCGACGGCGCTGATGGTGGATGTCGACAAGTTCTACATGGGCTTTGAAGCGATCGAACACCGCATAAAGAGCCTTCGCGTGAGTGGGATCAACCGCTTGGTCGTGGCCGCTCACCCGGCCTTGGGCAATTCGTTCATGCCCCGTGCACTGGCCGCGTTCGAGCCCGGCAAAAAAGACATTCAGGTGTCATTGAAAATCCTCAGTTCCCGCGAGGTGCACCAGGAAGTGGCCGCTGGCCAATGCGATTTTGGCCTGATGGCGGATGAAATGCCGGTGGCAGGCCTGGAGCACTCGCCGTTTGTCGACACCTTGGGCTGCGTCGTCATGCATGCCGCCCACCCGCTGGCCCGGCGCGCCCTCATTCACCCTGCCGATCTTGCCGACATCGACTTCATCGCCCTCAACCCCGAGGACAGCAGCCGCCATCGGCTGGAAGCGGCAATGGCGGCCGCCGGGGTGAAGCTGAAGGTGCGTATCGAGACGCCGTATGCCCATACCGTTTGCGAACTGGCGTTGCTCGGCCAGGGCGTTGGGGTGGTAGCGCCGACGACGGTGTGCGACTTTCTGGACAGGGGCCTGGTGGTCAAGCCCCTCAGTGTGGACGTGCGCTTTTCCAGCATCCTGATTTTCCGCCCGGGCAAGCCGCTGCAGGAAAACGCCAAGCAGTTCATCAGCGCCATGCGGATTCAGTTGAACAAGGACCTGAAAAAGTCGCAGAGCCGGATCAAGGCCATCCTTGCCCCATAAACCGCGCCGCCTCAGCCATGCGCCACGGCGATCATGTCTATTTCCACCGCCGCCGACTTCGGTAACTGCATCACCCCCACCGACGTGCGGGTGTGCACCCCGGCGCTGCCGAGCACTTCGTGCAGCACGTCCGAGGCGCCGTTGGCCACTTCACTTTGCTGGTCAAAATGTTCAGCGCTGCGCACGTATACGGTGATGCGTGGGATGGACTTGACCTGGTCCAGCGAACCCAGCGCCTGCTGGAGCAGCCCCAGGCAACGCAGCGCACTCACGCCCGCAGCGAGTTGCGCCTGGGCCAGGTCCAGGGTGTCGCCGACTTTGCCGGGCAGCACGATGGCGTCGCCCACGCGGGGGATCTGGCCGCTGATGTACAGGTGGTGGCCGTCGCGCAGCAAGGCGGTGTAGTTGCCGCCGATCTTGAATTCGGTGAGCCGGTAACCCAGGCGCTGCTGTACGGCGAGGTATTTTTCATCCGGTGTCATGGGCGCGAATCCTTACCTGTCAGGGGGGTGGCCGACAGCATAGCTATGTGCCAGCTGCACGAACAGTGGCCACGTAACTTTGAACGAAACCTGCTAAGTGATAGGACATCACATAAGAATGAACATCTACAAATCGCCCAGCATTATGGCTTTTTTCGCACGTACCGCAAAATTCACTTTTCTTATCAGCAATAAATCGGCATGGTTGTACGACGACTTGGCCGCACTGGCACTTTGTCGCGCCTCCCCTCCACAACAATAAGGAAACACCCATGCGAAACGTCAAAGCGTTGATCGGTTTTCTGTGCCTGTTCAGCGGTTACGTGGCAGCCGCCCCTGCCGCGAACGACAAGGACGTTGCCCAAGCGGTCGACCACCTGACCCAGGCCATGCTGCACAAAGACATCAAGCAGTTGCAGACCTTGACCGCCGACAACCTCACCTACGGCCACTCCAGCGGCAAGATCCAGAACAAACAGGAATTTATCGCCGACATCGAAACCGGCCGCAGCGGTTTCAAGACCCTGGAAATGCAAAAGCAGACCATCACCCTGAACGGCGATACCGCGCTGGTGCGCAACCACTTCTCCGCCCAGGCGGTGAACAGCGGTGTTGAAGTGCCGACCGAGATTGAGAACTTCCAGATCTGGCAGAAACAAAAAGGCAAATGGCTGCTGATCGGCCGTCAGGCGTTCAAGTTCTAAAAAACCCCTGAGGTTCTACACCCGCGCCAGGCCACCGGACATTCGGCGGTGGCTGGTCGCGGGGCTGACATTTAGCGCTCCGGCGCAACCATCTTGAACTTGATGCGGATGTCGTTGGACACCACGCTGCTCGCCCACTCCCCCGCGCCGATCTTGTAGTCATCGCGCTTGAGCACAAACTCACCGTCGAACACCCCGATGCCGCTCTGCTCCTTGAGCGCCACGCGCACGTCCACAGGCCGGGTCTGGCCCTTGATCGTCAGGTTGCCGCTGAACAGGTAATGCTGGTCGCCCAGGTCGGTGATGCGGGTCGAGGCGAACGTGCCCACCGGGTAGGTCGCCATGTCAAACCAACCGGCCTTGGGCAGTTCGTTGTTGGCGTTGTCGCTGCCGGCGTTGATGCTCTTCAAGTCGATGGTGAGCACGGTCTTGGCCGCCGCCGGGTTTTGCGTGTCGAAGCTCAACGAGGCCTGGTATTGGCCAAAGGTGCCATACACCTGTTGCCCCATCTGATCAAAGGTAAAGCTCAAGGTGCTGGCCGTCGGGTTGACGTCGGTGTATTCCACGGCGTGGGCAGTGGACATGGCCCCCAGGGCAAACACAGCTGCAGCGAGTAGTCGGCGTTTCATGGTGTCTCCGCTGAGGCTGTCTTGCGCCTCCGGGTTAAAGGATAGAAGTCAAACGCTCTGCGGGTACAACGGGCGCTGGTAAATCGCCGGGCGCCGCGTATGGCTGATCAACGGGTTATTGGCGACACCCGGTTTAAAAGTGATGCCTGAGTGCGCAGGATCGTCGACGACCGGCGGTGAAATACTCTGGTTGTCGAAGCCGGGCAGCTCGAGACTGCGTCCTTTTATAAGTTTTTCTTGCATGGGTTAACCCTCGGACGGTATGCCTGAGAACTAACACCCCACCGACGCGATTTATTCCCGGCAGGCCGGGCCCCCGATGGACTACATTGAGCACCACCGCTCACCGAGGACGCCACCGATGACTCGTTTGACCGCCCAAGACTTCGCCCCTGAACTGCTGGAACTCTATGACGGCTACGCCCACGGCGCGATCAGCCGACGCCAGTTCCTGGACCGCGCCGCGCAGTTCACCGTTGCCGGGCTGACCGCCTCTGCCCTGCTCGCCGCCATGAGCCCCGACTACGCCCTGGCCGAGCAGGTCAAATTCACCGACCCGGCGATCGTCGCCGACTACATCACCTACCCCTCGCCCAAGGGCAACGGCACCGTGCGCGGCTACCTGGTGCGCCCGGCCCAGGTCAGCGGCAAAGTCCCGGCGGTGGTGGTGGTGCACGAAAACCGTGGCCTCAACCCGTACATCGAAGACGTCGCACGGCGCCTGGCCAAGGCCGGGTTCATCGCCCTGGCGCCGGACGGCCTGAGCTCGGTGGGCGGCTACCCGGGCAACGACGAGAAAGGCGTTGCGCTGCAACAGCAAGTCGATCCGCAAAAGCTGATGAACGATTTTTTTGCCGCGATCGAATGGCTGATGCACCACGACGCCAGCACCGGCAAAGTGGGGATCACCGGGTTCTGCTACGGCGGTGGCGTGACCAATGCGGCGGCCGTGGCCTACCCGGAACTGGGTGCGGCGGTGTCATTTTACGGGCGCCAGCCCGAGGCCAAGGATGTGCCGCGCATCAAGGCGCCGATCATGCTGCACTACGGCGAGCTGGACAGCCGCATCACCGAAGGCTGGCCTGCGTATGAACAGGCATTGAAGGCGGCGGGCAGCCGTTATGAGGGGTTTGTCTACAAGGGCGCCAACCACGGCTTCCACAATGACTCCACGCCCCGGTACGACGAGGCCGCCGCACAGCTGGCGTGGGAGCGGACGCTGGGGTGGTTTCGCCAGTACCTGGCCTGACGTTCAGCCCACCCCGGGCGCGCTGTTGGCCACTCAGGAAAGCGTGCGTGACAAGGCTTTTTTCCAGTCGTTGTAAAGGGCCTCCACGCATGCGTCTGCCTGCGGCTCAAAGCGTTCGCGCTGACGCTCCAGGCCTACCAGGCTTGCGTCGTCGGGCCACAGGCCCAGGGCCCTGCCCGCCAAATGTGCAGCGCCCAGTGCCGAGACTTCCGGCGACAGGCTGCGCACCACCGGGCGTTGCAGCAGGTTGGCCAGAAACTGCATCAGCCAGCGGTTGCGAGTGGCGCCGCCGTCGACCCACAGCTCGCGCAGCGGGCTGCCGATGTCTTTTTGCATGGCCTCAAACACATCCCGGATCTGATACCCGATGGACTCCAGCGCCGCCCGCACGATGTGGGCGCCGCCGGTGGCTTCGGTGAGGCCGCACAGCAAGCCACGGGCGTCGGCTTTCCAGTGCGGCGCCCCCAGGCCCGAGAGCGCCGGGACGAAGTACACGCCGCCGTTGTCGGGCAATTGCGCGGCCTGTTCGGTCAGCACGTCCAGCGACTCGCCAGCCAGCAGGCGCGCGGCCCACTGCACGGCGGCGCCGGTGTGGACGATGTTGCCTTCCATGCCAAAGGTCGCGGTGTGGCCGTCATGCCAGGCCAGGGTGGTGGACAGTCCATGGGTGGAAGCCAACGGGCCGCTCATGGGTGTCATCAAGGACGAACCGGTGCCCAGCGTGGCCTTGACCAGCCCCGGGGCGAAACCGCCTTGCCCGTAGAGCGCGGCGTGGGAGTCGCCGATCATCGACATCACCGGGATGCCCGCAGGCAACCCGCCCACCGCAACGGTGGTTGCAAAAAAACCGGCACTGGGCTGGATCGGCGCCAGGGCCGCGGCCGGGATGGCGAACAGTGCTAGCAACTCAGGGTCCCAGGCACGGGTGTGCAGGTTGAACAGCTGGGTGCGCGCCGCATTGGAGTAGTCGGTGGCAAACACCTGGCCGCCGCTCAGTTGCCACAGCAGCCAGCTGTCGACGGTGCCCAGGCAAATATCACCGGCCGCAGCGCGCGCGTGGCCGTCTTCGAGGTGGTCGAGGATCCAGCGGAACTTGCCCGCTGAAAACATCGGGTCCAGCGCCAGGCCGGTCTTGGCGAGAATGTCTGCTTCGTGGCCTTGCTCATGCAACTGGGCGCACAACGCCGTGGAGCGTCGGCATTGCCAACTGATGCACGGCGACAGCGGCGCGCCGGTGTGACGGTCCCAGGCCAGGGCCGATTCGCGCTGGTTGCTGATGGCGAGCGCCGTGACCGGGCGGTCTACCTGGGCCAGGCACTCTTCGAGGGCAGCCAGGGTGTGCTGCCAGATCAGCAGCGGGTCCTGCTCGGAAAAACCGGCGTGGGGATGGCTGATGGACAGCGGCCGTGAGCCCCGGGCAATCACCTGCCCCAGTTCGTTGACCAGCACCGCCTTGGCGTTGCTGGTGCCTTCGTCAATCGCCAGGATCAGCGGAGTCGTTGTTGTCATGGGTTCACCGCAACCGAGTGGCAGCTGCCACGATCCCAGCCGCGTCGATGCAATGCAAGGCGCGGGTCGGCTCGCGGGCACCGGCGGCGGCGTATTCACCGTCGCCAATGCCCAGGCGGATCAGCGCAATGCCCAGCGCGGCTTCCGCCAGCACTTCGGCCACCAGGCTGCCAAGGCCGCCATTGATGTTGTGCTCTTCCACGGTGATCACCCCGCGCGTGCCGCTCAAGGCGCTGAGCAACGCCTCGCGCTGCAGCGGGCGGATCGAGGACAGGTTGATCACCTGCGCGTCGATGCCTTGCTCAGCCAGGCGCTGCGCCGCCTCGACCGCTTCATGCACCACCGACCCCAGCGCGACGATGCTCACATCGGCGCCCTGGCGCAGCACATCGACCTGCCCGGGCACAAAGCGGTAGTCGGCGCTGTGCACGTCGGGCAAGGCCTTGCCGTCCAGGCGGATGTACACCGGGCCCTGGTAACGCAGGGCGTAGTCGACGATCTGCCGGCACTCGGTGGCGTCGGCCGGGGCGAAGATCTGTACGTTGCCAAAGCCGCGCATCACCGAAATATCGTCCAGGCTGTGGTGGGTGCTGGCCAACGGGCCGTAGCTGGCCCCGGCGTTGAGGCCGAACATTTTCACGTTGGCCTGGTTGTAGCAAACGTCGACCTTGATCTGCTCGTTGGCGCGGGAAATTAAAAACGGCGCGGCATTACAGGTAGCCGCCACTTTGCCGCCCAGCGCCAGGCCCGCCGCGACGCCGACCAGGGATTGCTCGGCAATGCCCACGTTGATCAGGCGCTCGGGAAAGCGCTGCATAAAGGGGCCGATCTTGGCGGTGGACGTGGAGTCGCTGACCACCGGCACCAGGTCGATGCCGTCATCCACGGCCGCGATAAAGGCGTCCACCATGACGCTTGCCAGATGTTCACTCGCCATGACTCAACTCCTCCAGTGCTGCGTTGATTTCGTCACCCTTGGGGACGCGGTGGTGCCATTCGGGGCGGGCTTCGATAAACGACACGCCCTTGCCCTTGACGGTGTGGGCGATCAGCACCTGCGGCGCGCCGGTGCGGGTGTGCATGGTTTCCAGGGACTGGATCAACTGGCCCACGTCATTGCCGTCGCACTCGCTGACGGTAAAGCCGAAGGCGGCCCATTTCACGTCCAGCGGGTCCAGCGGCATGATGTCGGCGGTCAGGCCCGCCAGTTGCAGTTTGTTCTTGTCGACAATCACGAACAGGTTATCGAGGCCGTACTTGGCCGCCGCCATCGCCGCCTCCCAGTTGGACCCCTCGCCCAGCTCCCCGTCGCCGGTGAGCACATAAATACGTTTTTTGCTGCCCGACATCTTGGCCGCCAGTGCAAGCCCCACGGCGACCGGCAAACCGTGGCCGAGGGCGCCGGTATTGAGCTCGATGCCCGGAGTCTTCTGGCGCACCGGGTGGCCCGGCAGGTGGGAATTGAAGTGCTGATAGGTCGCCAGCCAGTCCTGCGGGATGTAGCCCGCCTGCGCCAGGCAGCAATACAGCCCGCCTACCCCGTGGCCCTTGCTCTGGATATAGATGTCGCGTTCCGGGTCTTCGGTGCGGGCCGGGCCCGTGTTGAGGATGCGAAAGTACAGCGTGGCGAGGATGTCGGTTTCCGACAGGTCCGCCCCGGTGTGGCCACCGGCCGGGGAGTCGGCGTTCAAGCGGATCACATGGCGCCGGATCAGCCGGGCCTGCTCTTGGATCTGGGGGGCGTCGTACTGGAAAGCATTCATGCAGCGGCTCCTGTGAGGCTGACCACGCGGGGTGAAAGTGTCTCAAGCTGTCTTTTGAATATTTATTCAGCAGTGACAATATATTTCTATTTAGACGCCGATCCACGGACAGGTCAAGGGCGCAAGCGCTACAAAAATGAAATAAAACCGCGCAAAGGGCCTCGGACAGACGGCTTAAACTCCGCTCGCGACTCTCTAGCGCGCGGGTTTTCGCCGTGCAAAGACGGGGGTTTGCAGCTAAAGATGAAAATTAAAGCGCTTGACTTTGGTCCGGCGCCACTAGAATCTGAATTAACAGTCAGGCATGCATAAATATTCAAATGACCTGAAGGCACTCCAAAAAAAACAAGTCAGGAGAACACTGTGGACGTCAAAGCCTCTGTCCATCACCCGGCTGATACCCAGCCAACCCGCCGCCCGCGGCTGGTGAAACTGCTGCCCAGCAACATCGGCGGCCCGCTGATCGGCCTGCTGTTGCTGGTGCTGGTCTTCTCCCTGAGTTCCGAATTCTTCTTCTCTGTGCGCAATGGCCTGAACATTCTTGATCAGGTGACGGTGCTCGGCATCCTGGCCATCGGCATGACGGCAGTGATCGTGATTGGCGGCATCGATTTGTCGGTGGGGTCGGTGCTGGCCTTCTCGATGATGATGCTCGGCTGGCTGTACCAGGACCAGTCGATGTCCCTGGCCCTGGCGATTCCGATTTCGATCGCCAGCGGCATGCTGGCCGGCCTGGTGTCGGGCGGGCTGATCACCTACGCCAAACTGCCGCCCTTCATTGCCACGCTGACCATGATGTCGGTAGCCCGTGGCCTGGCGAATATCCTCACCGAAGGCCGGCAGATCGTCGGCTTCCCGGACTGGTTCACCCGCCTGGCCACGGTGCGTCACTTTGGTTTCCTGTCGGCCACGGTCGCGCTGTTTCTGATCATGCTGGTGGTGGCCTGGGTGTTCCTGCGCTTTCGGGCCGGTGGGCGCAACCTGTATGCCATGGGCGGCAGCCCTGAAGTGGCGCGCCTGTCGGGCATCAGAGTGCGGGCGATCACGCTGTGGGTGTACGCCATCAGCGGCGCCCTCGCCGGGATTGCCGCGGTCACGCTGGCCGCGCGCCTGGACTCCTCGCAACCCAGCGCCGGCCTGAGCCTGGAACTGGACGCCATCGCCGCCGTGGTCATCGGCGGCGCCAGCCTCAACGGCGGCGTGGGCAGCATCGGCGGCACCCTGGTGGGCGTGCTGATCATTGGTGTGCTGCGCAATGGCCTGAACTTGCTGGGCGTTTCGCCGTTCATTCAACAGGTGGTGATTGGCGTGGTGATCGCCCTCGCCGTGACCATCGACACCCTGCGCCGCCGCTCCAGCACGGCACGCTGATTCACGTTTTACCGTTGTTCGAAAGTTGACACCCTCCAACAATAAAATCAGGAGTCACCGATATGTTCAGCACCAAGAAACTGCTTCTGGCCACGGCCCTGGCCGCCGCCACACTCGCCACGGCTGGCACCACCTGGGCCAAGGATCTGACCATCGGCCTGGCCGTGGCCAACTTGCAGGCCGACTTCTTCAACCAGATCAAGCAATCGGTGGAAGCCGAGGGCAAGGCCAAGGGGATCAAGGTGATCACCGTGGACGCCCAAGGAAACTCCTCCACCCAGGTCAGCCAGATTGAAGACCTGATCACCCGCCAGATCGACGTGCTGATCTACATCCCTGCCGGTGCCACCGCCGCCGGTGTGCCGGTCAAAGCCGCCAAGGCCGCCGGTATTCCGGTGATCGCAGTAGACCGCAACGCCCCCGACGCGCCGGGCGATACCTTTATCGCCAGCGACAGCGTGGCCGGTGCGCGCACCCTGGCCGAGTACGTAGGCAAAGTCACCGGCGGCAAAGGCCGCATCGCCATCCTGCAAGGCCAGTTGGGCACCACCCCGGAAATCGATCGGGCCAAGGGTTTCCAGGACGGCCTCAAGGCGTTCCCGGACCTTAAAGTGGTGGCCGAACAACCGGCCGAATGGGCCCAGGACAAAGGCTTCGCCGTGGCCCAGGACCTGCTCCAGCGTGACCCCAACATCAGCGTATTCTTCGGGCGCGCCGACGCCATGGCCCTGGGCGCCGCGCAGGCGGTGAAGGTCGGCAACCTCGATCACCCGGTGGTCGTGGTGGGCTTTGACGGTGACGTGGCGGGCCTCAAGGCCGTGCAAAGCGGCGTGCTCAACGCCACCATGACCCAGCAGACCCAGAAAATGGGGCGCCTGGCCGTGGCCTCGGCCATCGACCTCAAGGCGGGCAAGCCCGTGCCCAAGGAGCAATTGCTGGAAACCGTGCTGACCACCCAAGACAACGTCGCACCGTTCTTGCAACAGCACCCGTAACCCTTGGAGGTCGCCATGCAAGCTGCTCTGGATAATCGCGACGCCGCGCTGTGCCTGCGCAATATCGGCAAGGCCTACGGGCCGGTGCAGGTGCTGTCGCAGATCAACGTGGACATCCGCCCCGGCGAAGTGCTGGCCCTGCTCGGCGAAAACGGCGCGGGCAAGTCCACGCTGTCGTCGATCATCGCAGGCCTGGTGCAACCCGAGGCCGGGGGCAGCATGACCTGGCTCGGCCAACCCTACGCCCCGGCATCGCCCGGGGCGGCGTTGAACGCGGGCATCGGCTTGATCCACCAGGAGATCCGCCTGCTGCCGCAGTTGTCCATCGCCGAAAACATCTTTGTCGGTCGCCTGCCCATGCGTCACGGGCGGGTCGACCGCGATTACATCGAGGCCCAGGCCCAGATCCAACTGGAGCGACTGGGGCTCAAGGTGCCCGCCTCGCGCAAGGTCGAAGGCCTGAGTGTGGCAGCCCAGCAACTGGTGGAAATCGCCAAGGCGCTGACCCTCAAGGCGCGCTTGCTGATCCTCGACGAACCCACCGCCGCCTTGGGCGGTGAAGAAACCGAGCTGTTGTTCAAGCAGGTGGAACGGCTCAAGGCCGAGGGCGTTTCGTTCATTTATATCAGCCACCGCCTGGAAGAAATCGCACGCATCGCCGACCGCATCCTGGTGCTGCGCGACGGTCGCCAGATCGCCCTGCACGCCAGCGCCCAGGTGCCGGTGCGCGAGTTGGTCGAACAAATGGTGGGGCGCAGCCTGGAGCGTATTTTCCCGGCCCTGCACGCCCCCCAGGATCAGGTGATGTTGCAGGTCAAGGACCTGCGCTGCCGTGAGCTTGCTCTGCACGGCATCGACTTCAGCGTGCGCGCGGGCGAAGTGTTCGGCATTGCCGGTGTGGTGGGCGCGGGGCGGACCGAGCTGGTGCGCGTGATTGCCGGTGCGGCCCAGGACATCCAGGGCCACCTGCAATTGGACGGTGAAGTGCGCCAGCTGCGCACGCCCACCGAAGCGATCCAGGCGGGCGTGGTGCTGGTGCCCGAAGACCGCAAGCAGCAAGGCGTGGTGGTCGAGCATCGCATCGAAGACAACCTGGTGTATGGCAACACCGACCTGCTGGACAAACGCGGCTGGGTGTTCCCTGCCCGCCTGCGTGCGTTCGCCGAGACGGCGGTGGCGCGGTTGGGGGTCAAAGGTGCGCCGCAGCAGCGCATATCGAGCCTGTCCGGCGGCAACCAGCAAAAGGTGATCATCGCCAAATGGCTGGCGCGCAACCCCAAGGTGTTCATTCTCGACGAGCCCACCCGGGGCATCGACGTGGGCGCACGGGCAGCGATTTACGAAGTGATCGCAGCACTGGCGGCCAAGGGCATGGCGGTGATTGTGGTGAGTTCCGACCTGGATGAAGTGCTGGGTTTGTCGCACCGCGTGATGGTCATGAGCCGGGGCCGGCAGATGGGCATTCTGGAGCGCGGGGACGCCACGCCGGTGTCGGTGATGGAAATGGCCACCGCCTGACCGCGTACAACAACTGACACGGAGTATGTGCATGCAACTTTTTCGCCTTGATGGACAGGTCGCCTTTGTCACCGGTGCGGGCAGCGGTATTGGTCAGGCCATCGCCGTGGGGCTGGCCGAAGCCGGGGCCGACGTGGCCTGCTTCGACCTGCCCGACAGCCCCGGTATTGCCAGCACCGTTGAACGCATCCAGGCCTTGGGGCGGCGCGCCCTGGCGCTGGGCGGCACGGTCACCGAGCGCGCCGCACTGGACGCCGCCGTGGCCCGCGCCGAACACGCCTTGGGCCCGTTGAGCGTGGCGGTCAACTGCGCGGGCATCGCCAATGCCCAGGCTGCCGAAGACCTGGACCTGCAACGCTGGCAACGCATGTTGGACATCAACCTCACCGGCATCTTCCTGAGCTGCCAGGCCCAGGCGGCGGTGATGTTGCCCCGGGGCAAAGGCGCGATCGTCAACATCGCGTCCATGTCCGGCAGCATCGTCAACCGCGGGCTGTTGCAGGCCCACTACAACACCTCCAAGGCCGGGGTGATCCACCTCAGCAAAAGCCTGGCCATGGAATGGGCCGACAAGGGCCTGCGGGTGAATTGCATCAGCCCCGGCTACACCGCCACGCCGATGAACACGCGCCCGGAAGTGGCCGAACAGGTGAAGACTTTTGAACAGACCACGCCCATGGGCCGCATGGCCGGGGTGGAAGAAATGGTCGGCCCGGCGATTTTCCTGGTCAGCCAGGCGTCGTCTTTCTGCACCGGCGTCGACCTGTTGGTCGATGGCGGCTTTGTTTGCTGGTAACCCTCTGGAGCCCTGTCATGTCTCAACGTTTTAGCGGTAAAACCGTGGTCATCACCGGCGCCTGCCGTGGTATTGGTGCCGGCATCGCCGAGCGCTTCGCCCAGGAAGGCGCCCACCTGGTGCTGGCCTCCAACGACCTGGAGCGCGTGACGTTCACCGCCGAGCAACTGGCCAAGCAATACGCGGTAGACGCCCTGGCCCTGGCCATTGATGTCACCGACGAAAGCGATATCGAAAAGCTCTACCACGACGCCCACGCACGCTTTGGCAGCATCGATGTGTCGGTGCAGAACGCGGGCATCATCACCATCGATCACTACGACAAAATGCCCCGCGCCGACTTCGACAAGGTGCTGCAGGTGAACACCACCGGCGTGTGGCTGGGCTGCCGTGAAGCGGCCAAATATATGGTCAAGCAAGGCAGCGGCCGGTTGATCAACACCTCTTCCGGCCAGGGCCGCCAGGGCTTCATCTACACCCCGCACTACGCGGCCAGCAAGATGGGCGTGATCGGCATCACCCAAAGCCTGGCGCTGGAACTGGCGCGGCACAACATCACGGTCAACGCGTTCTGCCCGGGCATCATCGAAAGCGAGATGTGGGACTACAACGACCGCGTCTGGGGCCAGATCCTCAGCACCGACGAGAAACGCTATGCCAAGGGCGAGTTGATGGCCGAGTGGGTCAAGAACATCCCCTTGCGCCGCGCGGGCAAGCCGTCGGATGTGGCGGGCCTGGTGGCGTTTTTGGCCTCCGACGATGCTGCCTACCTCACAGGCCAGGCCATCAATATCGACGGCGGCCTGATCATGTCGTGACGCGCCGCGCCGGTTTGGTATCCTGCCCGGCATTGATTTCACCACTGAGGCCTTCATGAGCCAGATCGAAGAACAGCGCCTGATCACCAAGATCGCCAGCCTCTATTACGAGGAAGGGCTCAAGCAGTCCGAGATTTCCACGCTGCTCGATTTGTCGCAGTCTTTCATCAGCCGCGCCCTGCGCCGGGCGTTGCAGGACGGCGTGGTGAAAATCACCGTGATGCGCCTGCAAGGCCTGCACCTGGAACTGGAAAGCCAGCTGCAACGGCGCTACGGCGTGCGCCGGGTGATCGTGGTCGAAGCCACCGAGCCGGGCAACGATGAAAGCATCAAGCAGGCCATCGGCTCGGCCGCCGCCCACTACCTGGAAACCAGCCTGTCGCCGCACGACCATATCGGCATCTCGTCATGGAGCAGCACCATCCGCGCCATGGTCGGTTACCTGCATGCCCAACCCGGCAAGCAAGGCGCCGAGGAAGTCGTGCAACTGCTGGGCGGGGTCGGCCACAAGGGCGCCTTTGAAGCCACCCTGCTGACCCAGCGCCTGGCCACCCTGCTCAACTGCCCGGCGTTTTTGTTGCCGTCGCAAAGCATTGAGCAATCGGTGCAGAGCAAGCAGCGCATCGTCGAGATGGAAGAGGTCAAGGAGGTGCTGCACCGCTTTGACAGCATCACTCTGGCGATTGTCGGCATCGGCGACCTGGAGCCCTCGCAGCTGTTGCGCAACAGCGGTAACTACTACACCGAAGACATGCTGCGCCTGTTGGCCGAGCGCGGCGCCGTGGGCGATATCTGCCTGCGTTACTTCAACGCCCAGGGCCAGCCGGTGCTGGAGGAAGACGAAGAATTCGTGGTGTCGGTGGCGCTGCCCAAGCTGCGCTCGATCCACCGCGTGCTCGGCCTGGCCGGTGGCTTGAACAAGGTCCAGGCGATTCGTGGCGCGCTCAAGGGCGGCTACCTCGACATCCTGATCACCGACCTGGACACCGCACTGGCCCTCAACGATTGACCCTTTAAGGAGACTGCCCGCCATGACGTCCAAACTTGAACAACTCAAACAGTTCACCACCGTGGTCGCCGACACCGGCGACCTGGAAGCCATCACCCGCCTGCGCCCGGTGGACGCCACCACCAACCCGTCGCTGCTGCTCAAGGCGGCGGGCATCGCCGATTATGCCGACCTGCTGCGCAGCGCCGTGAGCCACGCCAAAGGCGACGTCGACCAGGCCTGCGACCGCTTCGCGGTGGCGGTGGGTTGCGGGATCTTGCAGGTGATACCGGGGCGTATCTCGACCGAAGTCGACGCCCGCCTTTCATTCGATGAAGAAGCCTTGTGGGCCAAGGCCAACCAGTTGATCGCCCTGTACGACGCCGCCGGCATCGGCCGCGAGCGCGTGCTGATCAAACTGGCCTCCACCTGGGAAGGCATCCGCGCCGCCGAGCGCCTGGAAAAAGCCGGTATCCAGACCAACCTGACCTTGCTGTTCTCCTTTGCCCAGGCCGCCGCCTGCGCCGACGCCGGGGTGTTTCTTATTTCGCCGTTCGTGGGCCGTATCTACGACTGGTATCGCAAGCACACCGGCCTTGACTACACCGGCGCCGAAGACCCGGGCGTGCAATCGGTCACGCGTATCTACGACTACTACAAGGCCAACGGCATCGACACCGTGGTGATGGGCGCAAGCTTTCGCACCCTGAGCCAGATCGAACAACTGGCCGGTTGCGACCGCCTGACCATCAGCCCGGACCTGCTGCAAAAGCTGGGTGAAGACCAGGGCCCCCTGGCGCGCAAACTGGTGCCCGCCGCCTCCGGTGAAGCGCGGGTTCACCTCAATGAAGCGCAGTTTCGCTGGGCCTCCAACGAAGACGCCATGGCCACTGAGAAACTGGCCGAAGGCATTCGCCAATTCGCGCGGGACCAGGAAAAGCTCGAAGCGCTGTTGGCGGGGTTGTAACCCACTGCGGGCCTGAGCCGACGCACAATCGGCTCAAAACGGCCCTTGGGTGGCCACGCGCTCATCGATAAAGGCACGCAACCGCGCAATACGTTGCGTGTAGGCGTCGCTCAAGCAGCTCACCGTTGCCCCGCAGGCATGACGCTGCTTGAGCCAGGCCGCCTCGTTTCAACAGCGCTCTCCTCAAGGGCGGACACCTTGCCCGTAACGGTGGATCGCCAGGCAATAGCCGATCAGCGCCAGGGCCGCCACGGCCCCACCCACCAGGCCGATCCAGGCAAAGCCAAAGTGGCTGCCGACCCAACTGCCCATCAGCGCACCGCCGCCGATCCCGATGTTGTAGATGCCGGAGAACATCGCCATGGCCACGTCCGTGGCATCCGGCGCCAGCACCAGCACCTTGGACTGCATCGCCAGGCCAAAGCTCATGATCGCCATGCCCCAGAACACACTCAGCATTACCAGGTAGGACTCTGCCCCGCTCAATGGCAGCAGCAACAACAGGCACAGGGCAAGCACGCCGACGGTGATCACCACGTACAGGTGCGGGTTGAAGCGGTGCACCAGGCTGAACAACAACGAGCCGATAATGCCCGCCCCGCCAAACACCAGCAGGATCAGGGTGACGGCATTGCCGCTCATACCGGCCACCCCTTCGACAAAAGGCTCTACGTAGCTGTAGGCGGTGAATTGCGCCGTCACCACCAGCGCAGTCAACACGTACAGCGCCACCAGCGCCGGGCGCTTGAACAGCAGCGGCAAGCTGCGCAGCGAACCGGAGTTCTGGCTTGGCAACAATGGCAAGGTGCGCGCCAGCCAAAACACCAGCCCGGCGGCGAACACGCCGATCACCAGAAAGGTGGTGCGCCAGCCCATGGCCTCTCCCAGCAAGCGGCCCAACGGAATACCCAGCACCATCGCCAGCGACGTGCCCGTGGCCAACAGCCCGAGCGCCTGCACCTGTTTGCCCGCAGGCGCCAGGCGCACCGCCAGCGACGCGGTGATGGACCAGAACAGCGCATGGGACAGCGCAATCCCGACACGGCTGATCATCAAGACGATGAAGTGGGTAGAAAGGCTCGACAGCACATGGCTGGCAATAAACAACCCGAACAGCACGATGAGCAGCTTGCGCCGCTCCACGTTACGCGTCAGCAACATGACTGGCAGGGACGTGAGCGACACGATCCAGGCATAGATGGTCAGCATCAGCCCGACTTGGGCGGTGGGCAGGTCAAAGCTGGCGCCAATCGCGCTGAGCAAGCCTACGGGGACGAATTCGGTGGTGTTGAACACAAAGGCGGCCAGCGCGAGAGCGATGACCGGTTGCCAGTTGGTTTGCGGTGTGACTGTGGAAAGGCTCATTTACGGGTCGTCATACTCAGTTGCGCGCAGATCCAGTCGGCCCGATACCGTCCTTGAGCTGCGCGAAAAAAATAGTAACACGCCGTGTTATGGATCCACCTGCCCCATCAGTTCCGCCACCGACTCCGGCCGTTTGGCATAGCGCTGTGCAAGCGAGGCGCACACCATCAGTTGGATCTGGTGAAACAGCATCAACGGCAAAATCAGCACGCCCATGCTCGCCCCGGCAAACAACACCTGGGCCATGGGCACGCCGGTGGCCAGGCTCTTTTTCGAACCGCAGAACAAGATGGTGATGCGGTCTTCCTGGCTGAACCCAAAAGCCTTGCCCAGCACGGTCGAGGCCGCCAGCACCAGGGCCAGCAACACGCAGCACGCCACCACCAGGCCACCCAGTTCCCACAGCGGCAACTGGTGCCAGATGCCTTCGTTGACGGCTTCGCTGAACGCGCCGTACACCACCAGCAGGATCGAACCCTGGTCGACGAATTTGAGCCAGGCCTTGTTGCGCGCCACCCAGTCACCGATCCAGCGGCGGGCGATCTGCCCGGCGATGAACGGCAGCAGCAGTTGCACGCTGATTTTCAGGATCGCGTCCACGGTGGAACCACCGTCACCGTGCACATTGAGCAGCAAGGTCACCAGCAGCGGCGTGAGGAAGATGCCGAACAGGCTCGACGCCGCCGCGCTGCAAATGGCCGCCGGGATGTTGCCCCGGGCCAGGGAGGTAAAGGCAATCGCCGACTGCACAGTGGCGGGCAGCGCGCAGAGGTACAGCATGCCCATGTACAGGTCTTTGCCGATCAGCGGCGACAGCACCGGCTTGAGCGCAAGCCCCAACAGCGGGAACAGCACGAACGTCAGGCTGAACACCAGCAGGTGCAGGCGCCAGTGCCCGGCACCGGCGACGATGGCCTGGCGCGACAGCTTGGCGCCGTGCAGGAAAAACAGCAGCGCGATAGCCAGGTTGGTCACCCAGCCGAATGCCACGGCGGTCTGGCCGCTGGCGGGCAACAACGAGGCCAGGGCGACCGTGGCGACGAGGGTCAGGGTGAAGTTGTCAGGCAGGAAACGGGGGCGGGTCATAAGCAGGATCTTCCGGGGGTTGCCAAGAGCGTCGGTGCGACTCTAACTTAACGCCATATTACCGACTAACGCCAATGAGCCAGTAAATGCCGCCTAAAGGACATGACAAGACCGTGCGCCGCAGCGTCCCCGGGCTTTCCAGCCTGCCGCGCCCGTTGTATGGGCGTACCGAATCGCTGCCCAACCGGGCGCTGACCCGCCGCCACAGTCACCCGTGGGTGCAGCTGTCTTATGCCATTTCCGGGGTGTTGGAGATTCAGACCAGCGCCGGGCGCTTTATCGCACCGCCCCAGCGCGCGGTGTGGATCCCGGCGGGCGTGCCGCATCGCGTCTTCAGTTCGCCGCATACCGAAATGCGCAGCCTGTACCTCGATGGCAGCGTCACGCCCTGGGCGCCCGAGCGTTGCCAGGTACTGGCGGTGAGCAGCCTGCTGCGCGAGCTGATCCGAAGCTTCAGCGAGTTGCCGGTGGAATATGCCGAGGACGGCCCCGACGGGCGACTGGCGCAAGTGGTGCTCGACCAATTGGCCGCCGCCCCCAAGGTGGACCTGATGCTGCCACTGCCCCATGACAGCCGCTTGCGCCAGATCTATCGCAGCCTGGACCTGCACCCGGAACAACAGACCACCCTGGGCCAGTGGAGCGAAAAGCTGGCCATCAGCGAGAAAACCCTGAGCCGCCTGTTTTTGAAGGACACCGGCCTGACGTTTCGCGCCTGGCGCCAGCGCCTGCGCCTGCTCAGCGCCCTGCCCGCCCTGGAGCAAGGCGAGCGCGTCACCGATGTGGCGCTGGCCTGTGGTTATGAGTCCACCTCGGCCTTTATCAACGCGTTCCGTCAGCAGTTCGACGCCACACCGGGGGAGTTTTTCCCTTAGGCGCCGTGCCCGGTCAACAGCTCACGGGTGGCGGCAGCGACGTCGTCCTTGCGCATCAAGCTTTCACCGACCAGGAACGTGTTGATGCCCGAGCCTTTGAGGCGCTGGCAGTCGGCATGGGTGAAGATGCCGCTTTCGCCCACCAGGAACTTGCTGGCTGGCACCAGGGACGCCAGGCGCTCGCTCACCGACAGGCTCACCTCGAAAGTGCGCAGGTTGCGGTTGTTCACCCCCAGCAACGGCGAAGACAACTTCAATGCACGCTGCAACTCTTCCTCGTCGTGCACTTCCACCAGCACGTCCATGCCCAAGTCCATGGCCACGCCCTCAAACTCGGCGGCCTGGCCATCGGTCAACGACGCCATGATCAACAGAATGCAGTCGGCGCCCCAGGCGCGGGCTTCGTACATCTGGTAGGTGTCAAACATGAAGTCCTTGCGCAAGGCTGGCAGTGTGCACGCATTGCGTGCGTCCACCAGAAATTGTGGCGACCCCTGGAAGCTGGGGGTGTCGGTGAGCACCGACAGGCAGGCAGCGCCGCCCTCTTCATAGGCCCGGGCCAGTGCGGGCGGGTTGAAGTCTTCGCGAATGAGCCCCTTGGACGGGCTGGCCTTCTTGATCTCGGCGATCAGCCCAAACGCGCCCTGCGCCTGCTTGGCCTTCAAGGCGCTTAAAAAGCCACGGGTGGGGGCCTGGTCCAAGGCCATGGCCTTGATATCCGCCGGGGAGATCGCGGCCTTGGCGGCGGCAATTTCCTGGAGTTTGTACGCTTCAATCTTCTTGAGAATATCGCTCATGCCCAACCCTTATGTATTAACGTGACAATGGATACCAACTTTCAATCGTATCAACCATGTAGTCGTGCAACACTTTCGCGGCAGGCGATAGTGCAGCGTACTTTAATGACGCCACGGCAATCGTTCGTTTCTCTGCCGGTAAAAAAGGATACATCTTTACCGAACTTTTATAATTGCGGGCCGTTAATTCAGCCATGACACCCACCCCCAACCCGCTGTCTACCATGGCAATAATCGCGGCATCATCAATACCCCGCGCACGGGTTTTAAGGGCAATTTTATTCTGGCTCAATAACCCTTGTATTTCCTTGCCGTAATCATCGCGCTGAACCACGCCATCTTGTTCGGACAATTCGGCCACCGTGACAAAGTGCCGATGAACCGGTTTGAAGTGGGCCGGCGCAATACAGACCAGCGGGTCATCATAAACCGGCACTAACTCCAGGCCCGGCGCACCGGGAACCGTGACAAACCCCAGGTCGACTTTTTGTGTCAGCAGCCAATCGGTGACGTCTTCGTAGCCGCCCTGTTCAACCACCACACGGATGTGGGGATAACGCTGGGTGAAACCGCTGATGAGCCTTGGCACCCAGGCAATGCTGACGCTACTGAACGCGCCCAGGTGCACCGTACCGGTCTGCAACCCCTGCAACCTGGCGGCCTGCTGGTGCAACGCTTCGTTGGCATTGAGCACCGCGCGAACCGATGGCATCAAGGCTTCACCACTGACGGTGAGCTTTACGCCACTGCGGTTGCGCACGAACAAGGAAAACCCCAGGTCCTGCTCGAACGCGGTCAATGCATGGCTGACCGCACTCGGCGACAGGTGCAATTGCTGGGCGGCCGCCGCCAGGCTGCCCCGCTCGGCAATGGCAATAAACACTTCATAGGCACCGAGTGACACGGCAGACCTCCTCGACTGAACAGGGTGTGCCTGCCTGGCTTACCGCTACCCGAATGCGGCAGAAACTTACCCGGTAACTTAGTGTTTAGCAAGCACGCCACTTATTGGATCCAGAATAGGCCTGCGCACACTTCTTGGATGAATTTTTTGCACGCCCACCGTCAAAAATGCCACTTTTCTTAAAGACTTTTGCTCAATAACATTCACTCGCCTGCCCTCTTCAGCGTTCAACTCAGGCCCACTGACTCTCTTGAAAATGGACTTTTACCTTTATGACTAGAGGAAAAACTCCATGCCCAGAACCTTTGAAAATACCCACTATTGCGATTACGTCATTGTGGGGGCTGGCGCGGCCGGCTCGGTTATCGCAGCACGATTAGGCGAAGACCCTAAATTGACCATTCGGGTATTAGAAGCGGGCCCCGCCGACCACACGCCTTATATTCATATACCCGCAGGCTTTGTTAAAACATTGAGCCGGGCGGACATTACCTGGCCCTTCAAGACCGAGCCCTCTGCCGGTTCAGGCCATCGCCGCATCAGTACCACCCAAGGGCGCGTCGCGGGCGGTTCCAGTTCCATCAACGGGATGATTTATGTGCGCGGCCAACCCCAGGACTACGACCACTGGGCCAGCCTGGGTAACACCGGTTGGGGTTATCAGGACGTGCTGCCCTACTTTGCCAAGAGTGAGCGCCGCATCGGCGACGGCGGCGACGGGATTCGCGGCCGTCAGGGCCCCATCGCCGTCAGCGACATGGACTGGTTCCACCCGATTTCCGAGGGCTTCATGCAAGCGGCGGTGGAACAGGGCCACCGGCGCAACCCCGACTACAACAACGGCGACCAGGCTGGCACCGGTTACTTCCAACGCACCATTGACCGGGGCTATCGCGTGAGCGCTTACCGGGCGTTCCTGAAACCTGCGATGAAGCGCGGCAACATCACGCTGACCACCCACGCCTGCGTCGACCAGATCCTGATGAACGGCAAGCGCGCCATCGGCGTGCGCTACCGCAGCCAAAAAGACGGGCCCGAATTCTACGTGATGGCCAGCAAGGAAGTGATCCTGTGCGCCGGTGCGGTGAATACGCCGCGCCTGTTGCAAATCTCCGGCATCGGCCCGCAAGCGCTGCTGGCGCAACTGGGCGTTCCGCTGGTGCACGACGCCCCGGGCGTAGGCGCCAACCTGATCGATCATTACTCGGCCCGCATGGTCATGCGCGCGCGCCCCGAAAACGTCACGCTCAACGAACTGGCCCGCTTGCCCCGGCTGGCCGGGCAACTGCTCAAGTGGGCGTTCAAGCAACCCAGCATCCTGGCGCAGGTGCCGTCGCAGGTGTACCTGTTCTGCAAGTCCCAGGAGGACGTCGCCACACCGGACCTGCAATGCGTGTTCACCCCCGGCAGCTACAAGGAAGGCAAACACTACATGCTGGACGCCTACCCCGGCGTCACGGGCGGCTGGTGGCAACATCGCCCGCTCAGTCGTGGCTACGTGCAGGCGCAATCGAGCGACGTGTTCCAGGACCCGCTCATCCAGCCCAATTACCTGGAACACCCACTGGACCAGGACGTGATGGTGGCGGGCATGAAGATCATCCGCCGCTTACTGCACGCCACTGCCCTGTCCAAGTACCTGACCGAAGAAACCATCCCGGGGCTGGCCACCCGCACCGACGAGCAAATGCTCGACTTTTGCCAGCGTCACGGCTCCACCGGCTACCACTTGGTCGGCACCGCCAAAATGGGCCCGGCCTCGGACCGCATGGCCGTGGTAGACGCCCAACTGCGGGTGCATGGCCTCGACAACCTGAGAGTCATCGACGCGTCGGTGATGCCCATGATCACCTCGGGCAACACCTACGCCGCGACGCTGATGATCGCCGAAAAAGGCGCCGACCTGATCAAGGCCTGGCGCTACGCCTAGTCCCCGCGTGCGTTGCGCCGGATCGTCTGTGGCGGGTGCCCGAAGGCCCGCAGAAACGAGCGGCGCATGCGCTCACGGTCGACGAAGCCCGTGTGCTGCACCACGTAATCCATGGCGTGATGCCCCTCCTCCAACAACAACCGCGCCGCTTCCACCCGCAAGCGTTCGATGGCCTTGGCCGGTGACTGCCCGGTTTCGGCCAAAAACGCCCGGCTGAACTGGCGCGGGCTGAGGTGCGCCACCTCCGCCAGCAACGGCACCGACAACGCCAGGCGCAGGTTTTTTCGCGCATACGCCAGCACTGCCTGGATACGGTCGGACTTGGGCGCCAGTTCCTGCATCACCGAAAACTGCGACTGCCCCCCCGCCCGGCGGTGGTACAGCACCAGCTTCTTGGCGACGATCGTGGCCAGGTCGCGGCCGTGGTCTTCTTCCACCATGGCCAAGGCCAGGTCGATACCGGCAGACATCCCGGCCGAAGTCCAGAGCGGGCCGTCATGGATGAAAATGCGGTCTTCCTCCACCTTGATCGCCGGGAATTGGCTTTGCAGCTTCGCGGTATACACCCAGTGAGTGGTGGCTCGCCGCCCATCGAGCAAACCGGCCCTGGCCAGCACAAACGCGCCCACGCAGATCGAGGCAATGCGCGGCACACGGCCGCTTGCCTTGCGCGCGAACTCGACCACCCCCAGCGGCGCACCCACGCCGCTGCCGAACAGCAACGTGTCGTAGGGCGAATCGTCAAACGCATGGGAGTGAATGTGCACCCCCATCGAACTGCGGATCGGCCCGCCAGTTTCCGACAACACGCTCACCTGATACAGCGGCTTGCCGGTGTGGTTATTGGCGATCTCGAACACCGACAACGCCGCAAACCCCATCACCTGATCGCCGTGGCCCAAGACGTACCCTATACGGTGTTCCAAGGCAGCCTCCCGAGACGTCCTAAATAGCGGCAAAAACGACATTTGTGACACAAGCGGCGACTGTATCTTCTTTTCCAGGCCACGAGAAGTCGGCGCCACCCACCCAACAGAGGCACGCCATGCAGTTCAACGACACCGCCCCCGTCATGCCCAAACCGCTCGGCCCGCCGCCGTGGCTGGCCAAACTGGCGGACGACGCCACCGTGCAAGGTGTGGTGCTCAAACGCCCGGTGCACGGCAAGGGCGCCATCCTGGCGCTGATCAAGCACGCCATTACGCTGTATGACTTCCAGGACTTCACCTACCGCGGCGACACCGGCGACGGGTTTTTCATGGAGTCTTACCGCGCCACCGTGCGTGGCGTGCCCATCGAATGCGCGGTGTGGGTGCATTACAACGCGGCCGGTGAGGCCGACTCGCTGATGATCAACCATTACCCGCTGGAAGCCGCGCTGCTGTTTTCACGCTTGATGTATGAAGCGGTGGGTGACCAGTACGGCGACCTGTACCTGAACGATGGCGAGCCTGGCCGCCAGGTTGAGGGGTAACGCAGGTTTCACGCGTCTTTGAAGCCCGGCAAGCCGTTGGCGGCGCGCCATGCCTTGAGTGTCTGAGTAATGCCGAGCGCCGAGTCATCGGCACCGGCTTCTGGATAAAAAATCAGATCAGAGCCTGCGGGGTGCCCACAGATACGGTTGAAGTGGTGCACACCGTTGTTTTCGTCCTCCTCGCTCTCGTCATCACCCAGGATGCGCTGAAGAAATTCGACGAACTCGTCTTCTGTGTAATCGGAAAGGCTGCTTTTCAACGTCATTTATCGGCTCGGTCAGCGGCGCGCCACTGCGTGACTGTTTGGATCACCCCGTCAGCAGAACGACATTAAATGAGGCCCGTAGCCCTTGGCTGGCAAGGATGAATCAGGGATGACGGCCATCGCACCTATGGCCTGTGGGACCTTAGGTGAACAATCAGGTAAGCGGGTGTGGGACAGTTCTTGAAACCTAGTAGGAAAGGACTCGCAAGTACCGGTGTCGGGCCGCTGCGCAGCCCGCTCTCCTCAGCGTAGGGATCGGCTCAGCTGCCCTCCCCACCATGGGCTTCTTCAAAGAAGTAATCCTTCCAACTGCCCGCCTTGTTTTTCAGCACGCCCAGTTCCTGCAACTTTTCGGCGTAGATGTAGGTGCGTTGCGGCACCACGGTAAAGTCGATTTCCGGGTCTTCGACGATTTTCTGCACCAGCTCCAGCGGCAACTTCGACTGTTCCACCCGGATGTAGGCCTGGGCCGCTGCCGGTTTGTCGGCCTTGATGAGGGTGGCGGCCTCGGCCAGTGCGTCGTAGAACGCCTTGTAGGTCTTGGGGTTTTCGTCGTGGAATTTCTGCGTGGTGTAGAGCACGTTGAACGTGGCCTGGCCGCCCAGGATGTCGTAGCTGCTCAGCACTTTGTGCACGTTGGGGTTCTGCAATTCCTGGTATTGGAACGGCGGGCTGGAGAAGTGCGCGTTGATCTCCGAACCGCCGGCGATCAGCGCGGCCGTGGCGTCGGGGTGGGCCAGGCTGATGGAGATGTCATCGAATTTCTTGTACTGGTCATTGCCGAACTGCTTGGCCGTTTCGATCTGCAAGGTGCGCGACTGAAAGCCCACGCCCGCCGCAGGGACGGCGATGCGGTCTTTTTCGCTGAAGTCCTTGAGGGTCTTGACCGCAGGGTTGTTAGTCAGCAAATAGTTGGGCATCGAGCCCAGCGAGGCGATGGCCTTGACGTTCTGCTTGCCTTTGGTGCGGTCCCACAGGGTGAGCATCGGCGGCACGCCCGCCGACACCACGTCCAACGCCCCGGCCAGCAGCGACTCGTTCATCGCCGTCGCGCCGGAGATACTGTTCCAGTCCACCTGAATGTCCAGGCCCTGTTGCTTGCCGTGTTTTTCGATCAGGTGCTGGTCACGCACCACGTCGAGAATCAGGTAGCCGATACCAAATTGCTGGGCAATGCTGATCTTGCCTTCGGCCTGTGCCAGCGGGCTGAGCAAGGCACTGGCCGACACTGCGCCTGCCAGCAGGGTCAACGGGAGATGTTGGAAAAACCGGGCCATGGGACCTCCTTGTAAAGGGAAAAAAACCGGACTTACACCGCCTTGTGGCGACGGTTGAAACACACCAGGTCGATCTCGACCAGCGCCTTGCGGCCCAGCCGAGTGACGCCGACGGTGGTGCGCGACGGCAGTTTTTGCGGGTTGTTGAAGTACTGCACGTAGACGCTGTTGAAGGCGGCGAAGTCGTTGTCGTAGTCGCTCAGGTAGATGCGCACGAACAGCGTGTCATCCAGGCCGTAGCCCGCGTGGTCGACGATGCGCTTGAGGTTTTCAAAGCACAGGTGGGCCTGGGCCTCGATGCCGTCGCGCAACTCGGCGGTGGGGTCGTCGGGGTCGGTCGGCAACTGCCCGGTGACGTACAGAAAGCCGTCCGCCTGCACCGCATGGGAGTACATCGCCGAGGGCGGTGGCGGGCTGGCGTCGGGGACGAAGTGGTGCACGGTGTCCTGGGTCATTCGGTCAATCCTCAAAAAAGTCAGAGCGCCTCGAGCGCCTTTTGGAAACATTCAACGGGGGCCAGGGCCACGCCGATCCCGATCCAACCGGTTTCCCCGTCACGGTGGGCGATGCCGGTGTGGATCCGCACCGGCTCACCGGCGGCGGCCACACGCCGGGCGTCCAGGCCCAGCCCTGCGCCTGCCACGCCCGCCAGGGCCGGGGCAATCAACGGGTGGGTGTCGATGAACAGGTGACGCATGCGCTGCCCGGTGGCTTGTGCGCCGGGCCAGTCCTGCAACATCTGGCGCGCCAGTTCGGGCGCGGCATGGGCCAGGGTGCCGCCCAGACCGTAGGCCTCGACGATGGCGCTGTCGCCCAGGTCTGCCTGGCCGTCGCTGGGCCGATGAGGCGGGAAAAAGTAGCCCTGTGGTTGCGTCACCGCATGGGTAAACCAGCGCGCCCCGGCCCCGGCGATGCGCACACCGCAGTGCACGCCGTTGCGGGAGATCGCGGTGACGATGGAGGAACCTTCCACACCGCTGGCTCGGTCCAGCGACACCTTGGCCGCCGCCATGGCGTAGTTCAAAAAGTGCTGCGGGTTGCCCAGTAGCCATTGGCTCACAGTGCTGGCAAGCGCTGGCAACTGGCGCACAAACGCGTACATGGCGCCGACATTGCGCTGATGGGTGTCATCCCCCAGCGCCGCGCCCTGGGATATCAACGGCAACAGCGCCAGCCCCTCGCCCGGCAAGGCGTGCAGGATGCCGGGGCCGATCACCTCATCGAGGTAATCGAGCTGCTCGGCGACAGCCGCGTCGTAACAGCCAAAGCGCAACGCCCGGCGCCCGGACTCGGCCAGGGTGGCATGCACCACTTCGCTGCCCGCACGGTTTTCGATACGCATCAACCGTTGACCGGGACGCACCACACCCGCCATCGGCGAGACGGTGCCCAGGTCATGGTTGGCATGCAGTTGGACCTGACCGTCGAGGATCAGGCGGCGCGCGGCCGCCATATCGCCGGCCCAGCCTTCGTGCACCGTGGCCCCGGCCAGCGCATTGAGTACCACGGGCGGGATCGCGTCGGTGCTGACGAACGGCGGCCCTGCGTGACCCAAATGCCCCTCTGCCAGCCCCAGCGCGACCGACGCCCGCTCGCTGCCCACCAGCACCGGTTCGCTGGCGAGAATGCGCTGCACCGCCACGGCATTGGCCTGTGCTTCAGACATAGGTCACCGCCTCGGGGACGCGCTGATGGGCCAAAAAGGCTTGGGCACGGTGTGTCTGCGGCGCACTGAAAAATGCCGCTGGCGTGGCGGTTTCGACGATGCGTCCCTGGTCCATGAACACGATGCGATCGGCACTGCGCCGGGCGAATTCCAGTTCGTGGGTGACCACCACCATGGTCATGCCCGCTTGCGACAGCGTCTGCATGATCGCCAGCACCTCGCTCACCCGCTCGGGGTCGAGGGCGCTGGTGGGCTCGTCAAACAGCAACAACTGCGGCCGGCTGGCCAACGCCCGGGCAATGCCGACCCGCTGTTTTTGCCCGCCGGACAAGGTCGCCGGGTACACACCGGCCTTGTCGCTCAGGCCCACCTGGTCCAGCAGCGCCAGGGCCTCGGCCTGGACCTCCGACTTGGGCCTGCGTTGCACATGCAGCGGCGCTTCCATCACGTTCTGCAACACCGTCAGGTGCGGCCACAGTGCGAAGTTCTGGAACACCATGCCGGTTTGCGTGCGGATATGCGCGATGCCGCGCTCCGACATCCGGCTGCCGTCTGCGTTGAAACCGATGCGCTGCCCGGCGATCTGGATGCTGCCGCTGTCGGGCACCTCCAGCCAGTTGAGGCAGCGCAGCAAGGTCGACTTGCCCGCACCGGACGGGCCGAGCAGGCACAGGGTTTCGCCCTTCGCCACCTGCAGGTCGATCCCGTGCAACACCGGGCGCCCGGCAAAACTCTTGTTCAACCCCGTCACCTGGAGGGCGATGGGGGTCGGACCGTTCAAAGACGTCATTGGTAGCGCTCCGCCTTGCGCCGCAACATCGACACGCCCAGCTCGATGACGACGCAAATCAGCCAGTAGAAAAACACCGCCGAGAACAACGCGGCAAACGGGATGTAGTAGTTCGATTGCAGGCTGTTGGCCGCCGACGTCAGCTCGGGCACCGCAATGATGGTGAGAAAGGACGTGTCCTTGACCACCTGGATCATTTGGTTGCCCAGCGCCGGTGCACTGGCGGTCCACAGGTTCGGCAAAATCAGGCGCCGCGCCAGTTGCACGCCGCGAAAACCAAACGCCAGCCCGGCTTCGATTTCTTCGCGGGGCCGCGCCAGCCAGCCGGCCCGCAGGATCTCGGCGACATAAGCGCTGTGGTACAGCAGCAACGCCAATAAGCCGGATTGAATATTGCTCAGGCGCAGCCCCAGCGACGGCAACCCGTAATACACCAGGTAGGCCAGCAGCAGGAACGGCGTACAGCGCATCAGTTCGATAAACCCGCGCAGCACCGACGCCAGCCAGCGTTGGCGGCCCATCAGCAGCAGGGTCAGGCCGCAGCCGACCAGCAGCGACAAGCCCCCCGCCACGGCCGACAACACCGCGGTCAACGCGGCGCCGTCGAGCAGGTCACCCACGTGCGCCCAGGCCACGATCAACTCATGGCCGATCATGCGAGACGCGCCTTGTATTGACGTTCCAGGTAACGCTGCAGGCTCACCACCAGCCAGATGATCAGGATGTACAGCACCAGGGCCGCGATCAGTGGGGGCAATGGCCGGTAGGTGTTGGCGCCAATGCGCACCGCCGTGCGGGTCAACTCGACAATGCCGATCACCGCCGCCGCCGGGCTGTTTTTGATCAGGATGGTCATTTCATTCACCAGCATCGGCAGCACCTGGCGGCCCACTTGCGGCAGCACGATGCGCCGCAAACGCAAGGCCGCGCCCATGCCGCCCGCTTTAGCGGCGTCGAGTTGGTCGCGGGGGAACTGCGCAAAGCCGCCGCGCCAGATCTCGCAGTTAAACGCCGAGGTATTGAGGGTCATGGCCAGGATCGCGGCGGGCGCTGCCGAAATGTCGTAGCCCAGCGCCGGGGTGATGAAAAACACCGCCAACACCAGAGTCAACAAGGGCGTGGCGCGCACCACGCTGATATAGGCCGCCAGCAGCGGGCCCAGCACCGGCAATTGCCAGCGCCGCAACAGCGCCAGGCCCAGGCCGACGAATTGGCCCAGCACGATGGCCACGGCCGTCAGCCCGAGCGTCACCAGGGCACCCAGCAGCAAGGGGCCCGGTTCCAGGCCCCATTGAGTGAAGTTCATGGCCGATCAATCAGTATTCGGAGACGAAATGCGCCGGTGGCTCGGGGAATACCGTGCCAAACCACTTCTGCTGGAGCTGGGCGATATCGCCGTTCTTGCGCTCCTGGGCGAGGAAGTTGTTCAGGTAATCGAGCACGCTCTGGTTACCCTTGGCCACGCCCCAGGCGACATACGTCTTGCTCGACACCGCCTGGCCCAACTCGAATACGCCGGGTTTTTCCTTGAGCAAGGCATTGAGCCCCACGATGTTGTTGACCACATAGTCGGTGCGGCCGAGCGCCAGGTCCTGATACGCCTCGGGGTAGGAGGTGTACTGCACGATCTTGCCCAGTTTGCCGCCGCTGGCGGCCAACAGTTTTTCAAGCTCGGGCAGACGCTGATACATGGCACTGCCCGCCTGGATACCCAGGGTCATGCCGTTGAGGTCGGCGACGCTTTTGATACGGTCATCGCCCTGGCGCTTGAGGTAAAACACCGTGGCTTCGGCAATTGGCGTGGTGAAGTCCAGCGACTGCTGGCGCTCGCGGGTGATCAGCAATCCGGTGATCGCCGCGTCGTACTTGCCGCTGACCACACCGGCCAACAAGCCGGTGAACGGCATGATTTGCTGGTGCACGTCCAACGGCCCGGCGGCCTTGAGCTTTTGCGCCAACTCGTTATCAAAACCGGTGGGCTTGCCGTCTTCGACGAACTCGAACGGGCGAAACTCATCCTCGGTCGCCACCGACAGGTAGCCGCGTTGTTTGGCCTCATCCAGCGTCGCCGCATGCGCCAGGAGCGGCGTCAGAAGAGTGGTGAGCGCCAAAGCCATGCGCAAGGAACGTCCATGACCAGGCTTACGGCCTGAAGCGAAAAAAACTGTCATGAGGGTGGACCTGTGAGGGGTGTTGCGGGTGGGGATGGCTGCGAGCGTAGCGGGGATTTTTAAGAGCGGAAAAGAATATATAAATCTATTGATATGCCAAAAAAGCCAGCGCATGAGGCGACAGCTGTCTCCTCATACGCTGGCTCGTCTTCACACCAGCCCACGGCTACCCGCATAGGCCACTACCACGTGATTCAAGGCGCTGAGCATGACTGAGTTATCGTCCGTTTCCAGCGCTGTTTGCAGGCAGTTCATGTAGCCCAATAACTGTGCCTGCACCTTTTGGGCAAATTCGGGGCTGACTTCCTGATCCTCGTAAAACAGCACATAAGCCCGGCAGAATTCCCCGACCACAAAACACATGGCCGCCTGTTCTGGCTGGGTACGAATGATCTGCTCGCACTGCTCACGCACACGCTTGAATGAATCGGTGCCGGGTGGCGCAATGCTGAATGCCTGGACCACAGTGGAAAAATTCATGCTGGATGCCTCATACAAATAAGTGAAAGGTGCTCAACGATCAAATGCCAGGCGTTGCCCCGTGACCCCCGGGGTGATGCTGTAGCCGTCCCATACGCGTTGACCGTTGACGAACGTGCTGGCAATGCTGGCGCGAAATACTTGCCCCTCGAACGGGCTCCAGCCGCACTTGGACAGCACGTGTTCACGGGTCACGTGCTGCGACAGGCAGGGATCGACCAGCACCAGGTCCGCCGCATATCCCTCGCGCAAAAAGCCACGCCCGATCACATCAAATAACATCGCCGGCGCATGGCTGACCGCCTCCACCACGCGCTCCAGCGTCAACTCGCCCGCGAATACCCGCTCCAGCGCCGCCTGCAAGGCGAACTGCACCAGTGGCAGGCCGGACGGTGCCTGGGTGTAGACCGCCTGTTTTTCTTGCAGCAGGTGCGGCGCGTGATCGGTGGCGAGCACATCGATACGCCCTTGCGCCAAGGCCTGCACGATGGCTGCACGGTCGCGTTCGGTTTTGACGGCCGGGTTGCACTTGAGCAGAAAGCCAAGGCGCTCATAGTCTTGATCGTTGAAGTGCAAAAAATGCACACAGGTTTCGGCGGTGATCTGCTTGCCCGCCATAGGCCCGGGGCTGAACAGGGCCAGTTCCTGCGCCGTGGAAATGTGCAGCACGTGCAGACGCGTGCCGTGCTTTTGCGCCAGGGCAATGGCCAGCCGCGTGGACTTGATGCACGCCTCACGAGAGCGGATCAGCGGGTGCTGGCTGGCCGGAATGTGTTCGCCAAATTGCAGCAATGCGTGTTGCTGGTTAGCCTCGATCATCGGTGAGTCTTCACAGTGGGTGATGATCATCACGGGCGTGTCGCGAAAGATTGCGTCAAGCACTTGCGGGTCATCTACGAGCATGTTGCCGGTGGAGGCCCCCATGAACACCTTGACCCCCGGCGTGCTGCGCGGGTCGATGCTGCGAATGGCGTCGAGGTTATCGTTACTGGCGCCCAGGTAAAACGCGTAGTTGACCACCGAAGCGCGCTCAGCGATGGCATATTTGGCCTCCAGGGACGCCTGGTCCAGGGCCGGTGGCCGCGTGTTGGGCATCTCCATGAAGCTGGTGATGCCGCCCGCCGCACAGGCCCGCGACTCACTGGCGATGTCCGCCTTGTGGGTCAGGCCCGGCTCGCGAAAGTGCACCTGGTCGTCGATCATCCCCGGCAGCAGCCACAGGCCTGTGGCGTCGATCAACGGCTCCTCAGCCAGGCCTGCAAGCCCCTGACCGATCTGCGCGATCACACCGTCGCGCACCCGCAGGTCAGCGATGAAACGCTGACCTTCATTGACCAGCGTTGCGTTGCGAATCAACCAATTGTTCATGGGTTAAACTCCAAGGTCGCGTGATACAGAACGTCGGTCGCCGTCAGGAAATCCGTCAACTGCATGGCTTCGTGAGGGTTGTGCGAGCCGTGTTGATTACGGATGAAGAGCATGGCGCTAGGGACTCCGGCGTTGGCGAAGACCGCTGCGTCATGCCCTGCACCACTGGGGGTCAGGACGCCTTCCCAGCCATGCGCCTGGCTGATGCGCACGAGTGCGTCAACCCAGGGCTGGTGCATGGCGGCCGGTGCGGTGTCGATACGGTTGTCGAACTCGAATCGCACGTTGCGGCGTTGCTCGATCCGCCGGATTTCGGTGTGGATCAAGGCATAAAAAGCGTCCAGCGTGGGTTGATGCAAGCTGCGCACTTCCAGGCTAAAACTGACCTCGCCGGGAATTCTCGAAACGGCGTGATGGGCAGCGTTAGTGCCCAGTGTGCCGACGGTGACCACCAGGTCCTGGCCCGCGGCGAGAGCGTCTGCCCACAATTGATCGACGCTTGCCACCAACTCGCTGACGGCAAATACCGAGTCATGGCGATCTTCGCGGGCCACGGCCCCCGAGTGGCCGTCCTCCCCCAGGCAGCGCACGCAGTTGTGTCGCAGGTTGCCGCGAATGCCTGGCACCACGCCAATGGCTTGGCCCATGCGTTCAAGGGACTCGGCCTGTTCGATATGCACTTCCAGGTAACCGGCAAACTGGTTGCGATCAATCAGCCATTGCTGTTCAGCAATCGCGCCCAGGTCGGCGCCCACCGAACGCATCGCCTCGCCCAGCGTGTGACCGCTGAAGCGGTTGACCAGCTTCAGGTCGGCAACGCTCAGGCCGCCCATCAAGGCGCGCGAGCCCAGATAGGACTTGCCGAACCAGGCACTTTCCTCGCCGCGCAGCCCCAGTACCCGGAAAGGTTTCGCGGTACTGGCGTGTTCCCGATCAAGCCTGCACAGGCACAACAGACCGGCGATCACGCCCGCCAGGCCATCGTAGTTGCCCCCTTGCGGCACCGAGTCCAAGTGCGAGCCGTACCAGATAGCGGGCTCGCCAGAGTCGTTGGCGCGCTCGAAAATCACGTTACCGGCGCGGTCATGGCGCACGGTCAAGCCTTGATCCACCGCGAATCGGGACAAGTAGGCAATGGCAGCGTTTTCACCGGGACCATAACTTTCACGGGTGATCCCCACGCCGGGATCACGAGACAGCTCGGCGATGTCGGCAAACAGCGTTTGGGCCTGGGCCTGCCACAGCGCGTTCATGGCAGTGCTTCGAAGGGTTCAGCGGGGGCGTCGTCGAGGCTGCCGATCAAGCGGCTTAACTGAGTGACGCCCTTGCGCCGGCAAAACGCCTCCAATTCGTTGACCATCAGGTTCATCGTCTTGGGGTGGATAAAGGTTGCGGTGCCAACCTGCACCGCACTGGCACCGGCGTAGATGAACTCCAAGGCATCATCGGCGGTGCTGATACCGCCACAGCCAATTACCGGAATCTGCAAGGCCTGCGCACATTGGTACGTCAGGCGGACCATCAGCGGCTTGATCATGGCGCCGGAAATGCCGCCCATGAAATTGCCCAGCCGGGCACGGCCTTTTTCGATGTCGATGGAAAGCCCCAGCAAGGTGTTGCCGACCACCACTGCATCGGCCCCCTCCTCCTGGGCGGCCACGGCGGTGTCGACAATATCGCCGCTGTTAGGGGTCAACTTGACCCACAGCGGTAATCGCGTGGCCTGGCGCAGCAGGCGTACAACGTGACGCGTGCTGTCGGCCTGCATGCCGAAGGCCTGGCCGTGGGCTTCCAGGTTGGGGCAGGAAATATTGGCCTCTATACCGCTAATGCCGGGTACATCGCTCAAACGCGCGGCCAACTCGGCAAACCCCTGTGCCGTCGGGGCGGAGATGCTGACGATCAGCGGTGCGTCGTAGTCGTGGTAAAACGGCACTACCTTGTCGATGAACACGTCTGCGCCTTTGCTGGGAATGCCAATGGCATTCATCATGCCGTCCGCCAACTCACACACGCGGGGCATGGGGTTGCCCGTGCGTTTTTCGGCGGTGATGGTCTTGGTCACCAGCGCCCCCAAGCCGTTGAAGTCGAGCAGGTGGTGCAGCTCCTCGGCAAACGTGCCCGAGGCCGGCATCACCGGGTTTTTCAAGCGCAGGCCGCCGATGTTCACGCTTAAGTCGATCATTCCAACACCTCTGCCAGGTCGAAGACCGGCCCTTCCAGACACACGCGTTTGCCGACTTTCAAGCCGTCGACCTCAAACACATCAACGCAGCACTGGCACATCCCCAGGCCGCACACCATTTGCTGCTCCAGCGCGACCTGCCCCGCCAGCCCCAGCTCGCCGCAGAGCTTTTTAAGCAGCCGGGTGATGCGTTTGGAACCACAGGTAAACAACGCGTTGCTTTCTTCGCGCCCAATGATGTCGCGCAGCAACGCCTCAAGGTTGTCCAGCGAACTGCTGCCGTCCTCATCGAGTACACAGCGCACCTCGGCGCCCAATGAGGCGAAACGCTCACGAGACAACAGGCTTTTTTCACTGCGCGCACTGAGTACGGCGGTCAGGCGAATGCCGAGCGCGTGAGCGGCCTCTGCCAGTGGCGCCAAGGTCGCCAGGCCAACACCACGGGCGACGATAATCATGTGGCGCCAAGCCGGGTCGAGATCGAAGCCCTTGCCCAACGGGCCCAGGATCTCCAGCGTCTGACGGGCGCCCAGCGTCTCCAGGCCATAGGTGCCCTTGCCGGTGACTTTGTACAAAAACTCCACCTGTCCGCTGTCAACATCGGCCTTGTAGGTGCTCATCGGTCGACGAAAAAACGGTTTGTGTGGATGTTCGCTGGGGCACAGCAGGTTGAAAAACTGCCCGGGCTGCGAGTGGCAAGCGGCGCCACCGGCTTGCAGCACAAGGCGTTTGTACTCCTCGTTCACCCATTCATTGGAAAGCACCACCGCCAGCGTGTCGTTGGGCGGTGTGACGGGAGTGGTTTGGCGGCAGATGGAAATAACAGTCATATGAAAGCTCTCATCTTGTCTAATTTTTGATACTACATGATTAAAAAAAGGCATCGAGGCGCAATGAAAAAGCCACGACACAAATAAAAACCCGATTCAGGCCACCTACTCTACGGCAGCGAAATGTCTTTGTCTAATTTTTGATACGACTATTCTTGCTGTTGGGAAAGGCTCAGAACGTCGCTGCCCTGCCCTGCATCACCTTGGCTACGCGGCAGTAAAAACAAGGTTGCGGCCATGGCCAGCAGGTAGATCGAGGCCAGCAGCATGATCGCCGCCGAGAACGAGTACGCCAGGGCGATTGCGCCTACCACCAACGGACCAAAGCCGCCGACACCGCGCCCCACGTTAAACAACACGTTCTGTGCCGTAGCGCGCACTTGCGCCGGGTACAGATCGGAGATCAACGCGCCGTATCCACCGATCATGCCGTTGACAAAAACCCCCATCACTAACCCGGCTAACAGCATGTGCACAGGGTCTCGCAGGTTGGCGTAGAGCAGCACCATCAGTGCTGCGCTGAACTGATACAGGAGGAAAATTTTCCAGCGCCCGAACCGATCCGCCAATTGGCCGAACAGCCAGATGCCAAAGGCCATGCCCATTACGGTAGCCGCGGTCCACGTACCAGACGCCGTCAGCGAAAAACCAAACTGCCTGGACAGGTAGCTGGGCATCCAGATCATGATTCCGTAATAGCCAAAATTTTGCACAGAAGTCAGGACCATCACGCCGACGCTGGCCTTGGCGGTGGCTCGGTCCTTGAACAGTTGACTGAAACGCCGGGTGAACGAAACCGGGTTGGCGGCCGCTTTCACAAACGCTTCGGGCTCGCCCATGGTGTGACGGACCACGAACGACACCATCGCGGGCACCAGGCCTACCAGGAACATGCCGCGCCAGCCGATATACGGCAGCAATAGCGGGGTCAGCAGCGCAGCTGCCAACACCCCGGCCTGCCAGCCCATGCCCACATAGGAAGAGGCACGGTTACGCTGGTTGGCGGGCCAGGTTTCGGCGATCAGCGCCATACCGATGCCAAACTCGCCGCCCAAGCCAAAACCGGCCAGGGTGCGATAAGTCAACAAATCCCAATAACCTTGGGCCACAGAGCAAAGCCCGGTAAACACCGAAAACACCAGGATGCAAATGCTCAGCATCTTGACCCGGCCATAACGATCGCTGAGTTGACCAAAGATCAACCCGCCCGCCACGGCACCGAGCAGGGTCCAGGTCACCAACGAACCCGCTTGGGAGGTGGTTAGCCCCAAGCCTAGGGTAATGGCGGGCAACATGAAGCCCAGAATCAATAAATCGAACCCATCCATGGCGTAGCCGGTAACGCTGGCAATCAAGGCCTTGCGCGGGGTGGCCGCATTCGTTGCGGTCGGTGAGTCGTCGTGAGTGGTCACTATCAATACCTCTTTTTTATCTGTTTTTTGACGTAGCAAGCGTTAGGCCATCGCGGGGTACGGGCAATGACTCTATCCAAATTTGCGACATTCTGTCTAATTTTTGATACTGCCTGGACGAAAGTTTCATCCTGTATTTAGAAATGCCATTCCAGATTCACTGAAAGCGCATCGGTATCCACGCCCGGCCTGTTCACGTTGCCAAACTTGTTACGCCAGTATTCATAACCCGGCCCCACCCACAGCACATTGCGCGCGCCGCCGCTCAACGCCCCCACATCCAACATCAACGAGGCGCGCATCAGCTGCTCTACACCCGTCGCATGGTTTTGGTAGTCATCTCCCTTTTTGCCGTTGAGCGAGTAGTAGCCCTGAAACTTCAACGCCAGCGATGCCACGCTGAAGGGAATCCCCCAATTGATGTTGAACTGATAGTAAGGCTTGAACAGGATGTCGCTGTGGTTCTGCGGCTGAGCACATACCGCCAGCCCGCACTGGTTCCACTCCCGGACGTAATACACGCTGGTATCGACAAAACCCGCTGGCAGCGCAAATTTGACGGTTGGGCCTATAACAATCATCCGTTTACGGGGGCCGAATTCGTTGTTCTTGGTGTTGATATCGACACCCGCCGTCAACGCCAAGTCTTTCACCGGCCCGAATGCGAGCGGTGAGCCAACTATTTTTCCGTACTGCAATTGATTGCGATACGTCAGGTAAACCTCTGTAGCCCCGGTGCCGCCGCCCTTGGCCGGGTCGTTGTGCGCCGACTTGAACACGTCCAGGTTCAAGAAATGCTGGCCCAACGCATACCCACTGGCATGAGTGATTTGCAGGATGTTCTTGGCCACGTCCCCCGGGTTACCAGGCTCGGTGTAGTGGGCGCTGTAGCGGTAGCCAATCCAAGTGTCGCCCCAAGCTGGGGCTGCCTGCGCGCAGGGCGTCAGGGCAACGCAGAACATCGAGGCGAGCGAAGGCATTGCGCAGCAGTAACGCATGGTTGACTCCAGTTTTATCAGGGGGTTTGAGGTGCTGGATCGTCACTCGAGGACAGGCTGCTCACGCAGCAGTCAGGAGGAAGATGGGGCCATAACAGCCGCTTGAACGAGAAAGACACGCTTGGGGCGTAACCGGGGTGGGGTGTGCGTAGACATGGCCGTGCCTTTTTTGTATTTTTTAGACGACTGAATTTGACCTGTCTAAATATTGATACATTCAAGCCCGTCCGAGGTCAAGGAAATTCCTCGCTCTGGTTTGACCTTTCTTTTCGACTCCCCGACTTTCGGAGCTTAAGTGAGCCAAATCGACTATCAAGCTATCGGTGAACGCCTTCGGGCCTATCGCATCGGGCGCCAACTCAATGCCGACCAGATCGCCGAGAAGCTGGATATTTCACGGGCGGCGGTTTATCGCCTGGAGCTTGGCAAGATCGTCAAGCTGGAAACCCTTGAACGGCTCTCCGAACTGTTAAAGGTCTCGCTCAACAGCCTGCTGGGGTCGGACACCGAGTACTTCGATAACGCACTGGGCTATTTTGAACGCATGCGCCAGCTTGAGGCACGCTCGGTCAGCATCCAATCGTATTTCGATCCCTTCTCCTACCTGCTGACTTCGCCGCACTACCCGGATCTGTTCAAGACCATGCTCGATGAAGCGCGCCCCAACTCATTCGACGCGCGCCAGGACACAATGCAGGCGCAAATCCTTGAGATTCTCAATGAACGCAAGGCGATGTTTTTCAAGCAGAAGTTTGAAGTGCAGTCAATTATCAGCCTGCGTCAAATAGAGCGCTACCTGCATATTGGCCTGGTCGGCAGGCTGGACCTGCCGCCCAGTGTGAGGATGGAACGCGCCCTGCTGGCGCGGCGTGAAGTGGAGCATTTGATTGATAACATCGGCAGTGCCAACTCGCGCTTCACTATTTTCTTGATCGACGAAGCGCTGCCCAGCGCCACGTTCCAGATTTTCCAGCAGCCCCACACCAGCTACGTGGCGGTGAGCCCGTACCGACTGGGTGAACTGCCCAATATCCACACGGGAATTGCCAGCGTCACCTCTTCGCCCGAAGCGGTGCAGATGTATAAAAACATGACCCGTCGCCTGCTGGACCGCGCCCATAGCGGCGATGAGGCAAAGCATGAGTTATCGCGCCTGCTGGCAAAGCTCTGAACCAATACCGGCGGCCTTGCGGCCGCCGGCGGGCGTGGGTCAGGGCTCGATTTTCACCAACGGTGCTTGCTTGTCGACAATATAGGTCGCCAGCTCGGAGCCTTTGACCGTGCCGATGTTTTTCGCCACATGGGCCACGCCTGCCGGGATCAGCAAGGAGTCGCCGGTGTGCAGGGTGACAGTGGGACGGCCTTCGAGTTGGTATTCAAAGGTGCCGGCCAGCACATGCGCCACTTCGACGCCCGGGTGCGAGTGCTTGGGCGAGGTGACGCCCGGGTCGAAATCGACGCGTACCTGGATGACTTCGCGGTTGGCCACGCCAAGGTCGCCCCGGGTCAGGTCGGTGCGGTGCAGCCCGGCCTGCCAGTTGGCAGGCGGCGCCTCCTGGGCCTGGGAAATGTTGGCGAACGCCGCCAGTGCAAGGGCCGCAAGGCCCAGGGTGTAACGAAGGTGGGTACGAGGCATCGGGTTGCTCTCCGGTAGGTGCGCGTCAGGGACCGCAAAAAAGCGGTCAGACCATTTGACCGCCAGCCTGTATCCCGCCCGTGTCGGCGCCCCCCTGGATTTGTATGTAACCGTGGCTGCGCCCGGCGCCGATACCCTGTGATACAAACCTGCCGCAGACAAAAAATCCCCCCGCCGCGCCCCGGGCTGGTATCGTGCCGCGCTCTGTAAACCTGCGAGGAAATGGACCTTGAGCACTGACGAAAAAATGACCGGGGACCTGTTCGAAGTGGACAAGCGCCTGTCACTCAAGCCTGTGGTGGATTTCAACCAGTACCTGCGCGCCGCCTTTGGCGAGGGCCCTTGCACCTGCGTGCGCTGCACGGCAGGCCAGGGCGACGAAAGCGCCTACGAACTGCACCACACCTTTGAGTTCGACGGCAAACAGGTCAATCGCCGGTTTGCCGCAACGGCGGGCAGCGACGTGTTGCAGGCGCTTAAAAAAGCCTGGTTGTCGTACACCAAGGCTGAGCTGCCCCTGAGCGGCACGCTGGGGCTGGACACGGTGAAGGAGTTTGTCGAGCCGCAACTGCACAAGCGCCTGGCACCGTTGTTTCTGGCCAGCGGCTTGGTCAAGGCGGCGGACGGTGAGCTGCTGATCCAACCGCAAGCGGCGGCCTGAAGCCCTGCCGGAGCCGGTCACCCGGCTCCCGCCCCAGCAGCTAGACGCTCGGCACACCCTGTGTGCGCATCAGCGGTGCGGTGGTTTCAAGCGGCTCGGTCAAGGGCCGGTTCCCGGCACCGGGTAGCAGGATGACCTTGCGGCAATCCTCCACGCCTTTGTCGAACAGCTCGTAGCCTTGGGCTGCCTGCTCGAGCGACAGTCGATGGGTGATGATCGCTTCCGGGTTCAGGCGCCCGCGCTCGATCGCGTCCAGTAGCTCGGGCAAGAAGCGATGCACGTGGGTTTGGCCCATCTTGAAGGTGAGGCCCTTGTCGAACGCGTCGCCGAACATAAAGCCGTGGATGAACCCCGAATACACCCCCGCCACACTTACCACGCCGCCACGGCGCACGGCGGCGATGCATTGGCGTAACGCCTTGCCGCTGCTGCCTTCAAGCTTGAGGGTGGTGAGCACGGTTTCAGTGGTGCTGCCCTTGGCCTCGAACCCGACCGCATCCACTACGCCATCCACCCCGCGCATGCCCCGGGTCTGGCGGATGATGGTGTCGGCGGGGTCATCGTCGTCCTCGAAATTAATCGGGATGACGCCATACGTCTGTTGCGCATAGGCCAGCCGGTAGGGATGCTGGTCGACCATGAAAATCTGCGCCACCCCCAGCATGCGCGCACACGCGGCGCTCAGCAGCCCCACCGGGCCTGCGCCATAGATCGCAAGGCTGTCGCCCTCGCCGACCCCGGCGTTGAGCACGGCCTGCCAGGCGGTGGGCAGGATGTCCGAAAGAAACAGCACCTGTTCGTCCGCCAGGGTGCCGGGCACTTTGAACGGTCCGGTGTTGGCCTTTGGCACCCGCACCAGCTCGGCCTGCCCGCCGGGCACGCCGCCGTACAGCCGGCTGTAACCAAACAACGCGGCGGCCGGGGCGATCGACTTTTTATTGAGGATGGCGCCACGCCCGTCATTGGTAGTTTCACACGCGGCAAATTGCTGTAACTGGCAAAAGAAGCAGTCGCCACAGGCAATCACAAACGGGATCACCACACGGTCGCCACGTTGCACGGCGGTCACCGCCGGGCCGGTTTCTTCAACAATGCCCATGAACTCGTGACCGAAGATATCGCCGTGCTCCACCGTCGGGATCTTGCCCCGGTAGAGGTGCAAGTCCGAGCCGCAGATTGCCGTGGCGGTGACCCGCACAATGATGTCGTCGGGTTGTTCAATGATGGGGTCGGGCACGGTGTCCACCTGGACTTTATGGGCGCCCTGATAAGTCATCGCTCGCATGTCGCGTACTCCTGCCGTTGAGGTCGTTGAACGGTAGGGGCCGAGAACAGGCCAACGTTCCTTTGCCGCTCCACGACAACCGATCAGTGGTCGCCACGGCTCTGCGCCAATAAATGATCGACCACCCGCTGCAAGGCGCTGTGCCGATCTGCACCCTCGGCAAGCGCCTGGGCGTGCAGGTGCAATTGTTCGGCCGCGCTGTTACCCGCCCTCAATAACTGACGGACGCGGTAGAAGAGGCCCCCCTCGCCCATCGCCTCGGCGGTATCGGCGAATACCTCGCTGGCCTGTTGCAGCCACTGCTCGGCGTTGCCCGTCGCCCCTTCGGCGTCCAGGGCAAAAAGACCGTGGGCACCGTGGCGCTTGGCCTGCCAGCGGTTTTCCTTGAGCAGCCAGCGCGCCTCGGCGCTGAACCCGGCGCCGGGACGCTTGAGCGCGCTGGCATGGGCCACCATCACGCGAAACAGCGTGGCCAGGGTGAGGGTGTCGGCAAGCCTGGGGCAGGCGTCGGTCATGCGCAGCTCCAACGTGGGGTAACGCGCCGCCGGGCGAATGGCCCACCAACCGTTGCCGTCGCTCGCCAGGGCGCCAATGCGCCGCAACAGGGCCAAGTAGCGTTGATACGCAGCCCAGTCGGCAAAATGCTCCGGCCCCCCCATGCGCGGCCACTCGTCGCATGCGGCTTGGCGGTAGCTCATGAAACCGCTGGCGGCGCCCTCCCAAAAAGGCGAGGAACAACTGAGCACCAACAACAGCGGCAACCAGGGTGAAACCTGGTTCATCACCGCGATGCGGTCCACGGCCGCGGGTACTTGCACATGCACATGCAGGCCGCACAACACGCTGCGCCGGGCCACCAGTTGAATGTCGTCGAACAGTTGCCCGAAATGCGCACCGGGCGTGGGGTGTTGTTCACGCCAACTCGCCAGCGGGTGGGTGCCCGCACACAGCGCGCCCATGCCAAAAGGGGCCAGCGCATCGGCCAGGCCACCGCGGACGTGCGCCAGGTAGTCGCCCGCTTGTGCACGGCTTGTGAAAACCGGCGACGCCACTTCGATCTGGCCCTGGAACATTTCATCGCAAAACCCGCTGCCCAAGGCCTTGCGGCAAGCATGCAAGACCGCAGGCGAGGGTTGCGCAACCATCGTGCGGCGGTGCAGGTCGGTGATGAAATATTCTTCTTCAATCCCAAAGGTCGGCGGCGCGTTCATCGCAGGCGGCTGACGGTAAGCACCACCACTGCAATGCGCTCCACCCGCTCATACCCGGGTTTGTCCAGTTCCTCGCCAAAGACGTCCGGGTCCAGCTCCCGGTAGGTCCAGCCAAAAGCCTCGCCGCCCAGCAACGGGCGTACAGCGTCCAGGAACGGGTCGGTGCCCGCCACCATCGCCACCCCGGTGTAGAGCACCAGGCTGCCACCTACCGCCAGGCGCGCCAGCGACTCGCTCACGATGCGCACCGACAACTGCTCACCCAAGGCCCCGCCGCCGTGGCGATAGGCCCGTTGGCGGTCATCGTTCATGTAGGGTGGGTTGGCGACGATAAGGTCGAACGTGCCCTCCACGCTGGTCAGCACATCGCTGTGGTACACGCTGACGTTGCCAAGCCCCGCCAGCTCCGCGTTCACCGCCGTCATGCGCAGGGCCTGGGGGTTGATGTCCACCGCCAGCACCTCGGCCTCGTGCCGCGCGCGGGCGATGACCACCGCGCCCACGCCTGCGCCGCAGCCGATGTCCACCGCACGCAGCACGGGCGTGAAACGCTGTTGCAGGTGCGCGTCGATGGCCTGGGCGAAACGGTAGCTGTCGGGGCCGAAAAACACCGCCTCCGCGTGGGTGGTGGGATAGGCGGAATGGGCGAACAGCAGCTCGTCCAGGCTGGACCAGCGCACCGTGCTGCGCCACGCCGAGGCGTCTTTTGCAATGATGCCTGCCGCGTGCAATTCGGCGCGCAGCGGAGCGGGCAACAGGTCGTGCTCAAACGGCATCGACCAGCCGAACACATCGCGCTCGCTGGCCGCCAACGGCGTGTTGAGGCGCTGATAAAAACGCTGATGGGTCAAGGGCGTTGGCGTAATGAATCGATAGCCCTGTTTACGCAGCTCACGGCCCAAGTTGAGCAAGGCGCGGTCAGCGGTGTGTTGTGCAGACATCGGCAACTCCTCAGCGCAAGCGTGCGCGCAGCTGGATGAAACGGCGCGTGGCGTAGAGGCCCGCCGGGCGGCAATGACGCCGGGCACACAACCAGGGAATCAATGCGTCCAACTGCCGGGCATCCGGTAAGTCCGCCAGGCTGTTGATCAGGTCTTGGGTGTCGGGGTCCGCGGATGCCTGCTGGTCGCGGGCAAACCGGCTGCCGCGCCCGGGGCGCACGGGTGCAACCCGTTGCGGGCAGGTCCACTCTCCCGCGATCCAGTCATGCAACAGGCGTTTTTCGTAGCCGCTGAACACCCCGAACATGGCCGCCCCGGTGCCTTCCACCAACTGCCAGAAGCGGCTGTGAGCGGGATCTTGGTGGCGCTGGATCCAGCCCTTGTTTTCCAACGCGGCCAAGAACGCCGGCACTTGCCCGGGCTGCGCCAGCCACTGGTTGACGGTCTTGCCGTCGAGGCGGCAATAGTCCGAGTGCATGTGCTGGGCAAAGCTGCGTTTGCGTTCGAGCATGGCGACCACTTCGTCCTGCAGGTTGAAGCGCTGGATCACCGCCGTGGTGCCCGGCCCCAGGTCGTTGAGCTGGTAGCCGCGTGCGACACGGCGGTAAAACGCTGACCTGTCGGGGCCCTCGGGTAACAGGCCGAGCACCGCTTCGGCGGCCTTGCGGGCATGCCCGCTGCTGGCGTTGTCGATGGTGACATGCAGGGTGAAGTAGTAAGGGTCGATGCCCAGTTCACTGAGTTCAAACGACGAGATCAGCAGGTGCAGCGGCAGTTGCTCATAACCCAGGTTGTAGCCAATGACCTCCGGCAAAAACGCCTCGCTGCACAGGCCCAAGGCCAGTTGAACGGCGCCTTGCTGATAGCAGTCATCCGCCAGGCCATCGACATTGCAGTCGTGTTCGCCCAGCAATTTTCGGTAGATCAGCACATGGTTCTGGCCTGCCTCGCCGTCGCCCAACTCCTCCAGGTAGGTGGTGAGCAAACCGTCCAGGCGCGGGTCTTGCCAGTGGTTCAGCAAACCGTACAGCCACGCGCCGTCGACCTGTTTGGTGGGGGCCACGCCGCGCAGAAAATACAGCGCATGGGCCTTGTTTTGAAAGAACCGACGGGGCCGGCCTTGTTGGCGCTGTTGGAGGTAGCTGGCGTACGCCTCGGCCACCGCCGTGCAGCGCTGTTCAATCCAGGCAGGCAATTGAGCGGCGTCTTCGGGCAGCGGGTCCGGCGCGTCGGGCAGCTGCGCCAATTGGTCGTGCAACAAGGCCTGGGCCACGTCGTGCGCGCCGGGCGTTTCGTTATACAACTGCTGGTAGATCGCCTCGTACCGGCGGTTGGCCGTAGGGGTCAGGGTGGTCGGTTGACCCGACAGTGCTGTCAAAAGCGTCATGGTGGCAGTTCCCGCGAAGTTCGATACGCGACCTTCACCGTGAAGGCCCGGCAAGCGCGCTTAAAATCACACGCTTCTAGAATGCAGAGCCCAGGGTTGGCGGGTTAATTCAATCGGCTTTCGCCAGCGCTGGACCAACGGCACCCCGCGCCGATGCGCCCCGCTCCACTCCCCTCGCCCAGGCCCTGGCATGAAGCCCGCTGGAGCGCAGCCTGCGGAACAATCAAGCACAGGCCATCGGCCAGAAACTGCCGTTCCTCGTGCAGCTCAAAACACGGGCCCTGTATAACCCGAACCATTGGAAAACCTGATACCCCCCTTAACGCCAACGCCAGGACACCCCGGCATACACACCCCGCCCATCGCCTGGGGTGGAGCGTGCCACGTCCACCCCCTTGTCGTCGTAACCCGGGGTGACGGTGTTGGCGTAGCGCTTGTTGGTGAGGTTGCGCAGGTCGACCCAGGCCTGCCAGTCCTGCCGGGGTGCGTCGTAGCCAACAGTGGCGCCGAGCAGGGTGTAGGACGCGGCGTAATAGGAGTTGGCGTAATCGACCGCCACCTGTGAGGCGTGTTCGCCGTTAAGGCTGGTGTAAAAGCCGGTGGGGTGGCTGTAGCGCAGTTGCGCCTGGTAGTAGTGCTTGGGGATGCCCGGCAAAGTGTTGTCGCCAAAGCGGTCATCGTTGCGGTAGTGGAAATCGCTGTAGGTGTAGGCCTGGCGCAGGGCGAGTTTGCCGGTGCGGCCGCCGTCCCACAGCGGGCTGTGCAGGCTCGCTTCCACGCCCTGGTGCACGGTGGGGCTGGCGTTGGACTCGGCAAGCACCGCCGCGGTGCCTGCGGTGGCGAGGGTTTCCACGGTGAGCAGCTCGTGGCGCACTTCGGAGCGGTACACCGCAAGGTCCCACTGGCCAAACGCCTGCTCGCCGCGCCCGCCGATTTCCAGGGTGGTCGCGGTCTGGTTGCGCAGTTTCACGCCTTCGCGCTGCAAGCCGGTGGCCGGTCCGCTGCCCGTCGGGAAAAACTGATTGGCGCCCCAGATCATCGACCACGCGTGCGGCGGCTCCACGGAGCGACTGAGGTTGGCATACACCTGCAATTGCGGGTTGAAGTCGTAACGCAGGCCGATGCGCGGTGCATAGTCCCAATCGTGGGTACTGACCGGCGTGTGGGTTTGCGGGTAGGTGACTTCGGTTTCGCGCCGGGTGTAGATCGCGGCCAGGCCGGTGGTCAGCCACAGGTCGGGGACCAGTTCCAGGTCGTTGCCGATGTGCAGCACGGTGTCGGCGCCCAAGTAGCTGTAGTCGCGGGTCTTGGTGCCCGGTGCGTAACCGGCGGTGTTACCCGCCGGTACGCGCACGTATTCCGAGGCGCCGTTGCTGGGCATCGCCTGGGTGGTGCGCAGGCCCAGGGTGGTGGTGCTGTCGTGGCCAAACAGGGTGTCTTGGCGGATGTAGTTCAGGGTGCCGCTTACATCGGTGTAGGCCACCTTGAGGCGGTTGGTGCCTTCGCGCAGGTCCATGGGGTAATTGTGGTAGGACAGGCCTGCTTCGATCCGCGCACTGTCGTCCAGGTGCAAGGTGGTTTTGTTGGCGATCCAGGTCGAGCCCGGTTGCAGGCGCTGGGAGTCTCTTGCCAGGTTCAAGGCGTTGGCGGCGCGCGGGTCGTGGCTGATCTGGCTGCGGGTGAGTTTGCCGGGCGAATCGTTGGTGGTTTCGCGGTAGCGAACGTAAAAGCGGGTTTCCAGGTCGGGGGTCAAGCGGTAGCCGAAGTTGGCGGCCACGCCCTTGCCGCTGCCCGCACTGTGGTCTTGGAAACCGTCATAGGCCGAGTCGGTCAGGCTGAAGTAATAGTCGGCATCGCCCAGCACCTGGCCAGAGCTGATTTCGCGCTGGGTGTAACCGTGGCTGCCCACTTCATAGCGCAGTTGCAGTTTGGGCGCGTCGTAGCCGGTGTGGGTGACGTAGTTGACCGACCCGCCCAAGGCCAGTGCGCCCTGATCAAAACCATTGGCCCCGCGCAGCACCTCGACGCGGTTGAGCCACAGCGGGTCCTTGAGTTCATAAGGCGTGCCGCCAGGACCGGTCAGGGCCAGGCCGTCGAACATTTCGTACAGGCCCGAGGCATGGGCACCCGGGCCCCGGTTGATGCCCGAGCCGCGAATGGAAATCTTCACACCTTCGTTGTTCGCCGCCTTGGCATAGACACCTGCCTGGTACTTGAACACGTCCTCGTTGGTGCTTACCCGCCCCTGATCGACGCTGTGCATGTCGATGAAATTAGTCGCACCCGGCACGCGACTCAGCTGGGCCTGCGCCACCTCGCTGGGGCTGGCTTGGGCGCCGGTCACTTCGAGCGGGGCCAATTGCAGCGTGTCGTCGGCGTGTGCCACCTGGCCGAGGCTCAGGGCGGCGCCAAAACCCAGCAACGGCCAGGTCTTGCGCGCAAAAAAAGGGGTCGAAGGGGGCATGGAGCAAATCCTTGGAAATCGGGGGTGTACGGCAGGCTGGGCGGTTGAAGCAGGGATGGGAAGCCAAACAGGCGCTGCGGGTCACGCCCGCGCGATAACAGGACGCGTCCTACGGGCGCATCAGACGTTAAGCCCTGAACAGAAGGAACGAACGAGCGCGCGGCATTTATAGCCATAACCACCGCGCGCGATCGGGAAGGGGCCCGGGCCCTAGGCAAAAAACCGATTGGGCGGACGCGGCAAGCCGAGGTTTTCACGCAACGTGGTGCCCTCATACTCACGCCGGAAAATCCCGCGTGCCTGCAACTCGGGCACGACCTTGGCCACAAAGTCGTCGAGCCCGCCCGGCAGCCACGGGAACATGATGTTGAACCCGTCGCTGCCTTCGCTTTCCAGCCACTGTTGCATCTGGTCGGCAATACTTGCGGCCGTGCCCACAAATGACAGCCCCGCGTAACCACCCAGGCGCTGGGCCAGTTGGCGTACGGTCAATTGCTCACGGTCGGCCAGGGCCAGCACGCGCTCGCGGGAACTCTGGCTGTCGTTGGTGGGCGGGATGGCGGGCAGGTACTGGTCGGGATCGAACCGGGTAGCGTCGACGCCCAGGGCCACCGACAACGACGCGATCGCGCTTTCGTAATGCACCAGGCTGTCCAGGTGGGCGCGGATGCGCCGGGCCTCCTCATGCGTGTCGCCCACCACCACAAAGGCACCGGGCAGGATTTTGAGGTGGTCGGGATGGCGCCCGAGGGCGGCCATACGTCGCTTGATGTCGGCGTAAAACGCCTGCCCCTCCTCCAGCGTACCGGGCGCCACAAAAATCACTTCGGCGGTTTGCGCCGCCAATTGCCGCCCGGCTTCGGAGGCGCCCGCCTGCACGATCACCGGCCAGCCTTGCACCGGGCGGGCGATGTGCAACGGGCCCCGCACGCTGAGGTGGCGGCCCTGATGGTTGAGGGTGTGCAGTTTGTCTGGGTCGAAATACACACCGCTGCTGGCGTCGCGGATAAACGCGTCGTCGGCCCAGCTGTCCCACAAGCCGGTCACCACGTCGTAGAACTCCCGCGCCCGGGCGTAGCGCTCGTCGTGGTCGTGTGCGTGCGGCAGGCCGAAATTGCGCGCGGCGTCCGGGTTGGCGGTGGTGACGATGTTCCAGCCGGCGCGGCCGTTGCTCAGGTGGTCCAGGGAGGCAAACCGGCGGGCGATGTGAAACGGCTCGTCGTAGGTGGTCGAGGCCGTGGCCACCAGGCCAATGTGGTCGGTGGCCTGGCTCAAGGCCGACAGCAAGGTGAACGGCTCGAACGAAGTGGCGGTGTGGCTGCGCTTGAGCGCGTCGATGGGCATGTTGAGCAAGGCCAGGTGGTCGGCCATGAAGAAGGCGTCGAAACGCGCCTTCTCCAGGGTTTGCGCAAAACGTTTGAGGTGCTGGAAGTTGAAGTTGGCGTCGGCATAAGCGCCTGGGTAACGCCAGGCGCCGGTGTGGATGCTGACCGGGCGCATGAAAGCGCCGAGCTTGAGTTGTTTGGGCGTGCTCATGGCAAGGCCTCTGATCGAGAGGCCGTCAGCATCGGGCGGCGGATGCGGGGCTGTCTAATAACGAAAAGTGCTGGCTTATACCCGCCCGTGGTAATCGTCCAGAAATTCGCTGGAGGCCACGTGGTCGGCCATGGCCCGCAGTTGCTTGGCCGAATCGTGCCCCAGCACCTCGTCGACCCGGCTATTGGCCTGCGCCCAGTACACCACCGCCTGCTTGAACAGCGCCTCACCCTTGGGGGTGATCACGCAGTGTTTGGTGCGCTTGTCCAGAGTGGACGGGCGCAACTCGACAATGCCATCGCGAACCAGCGGCTTCATGGCATGGGTCAGCGCCGAAATGAGGATGGCCAGGCGGGCGGCCAGCTCTTGCAACGTAGGCCCCTGCTGGTCGGTGGACACAAAGGTGCTGATTTGCGCCAGCAACCCGACTTGCGTCGCCTTCAGGCCGGTGGGGGCCAGCGCGTCGTCATACAGCTGGCCAAGCCGACGGGACGCGCGGCGCAAGGCGTTGTTGGTGCACGCAAAACCGTCCAGCGCACAGGCTGGGGGGCACTCAGATGAGTCTTCAACGTCGAGGGAATCAGTGGGCATGGGGTGGTCCTCCAGGCGCCTAGAGTGATTGAGCGCTAAACCATTGACAAGGACAAAATGGAAGCCTATAAGTTGAGCCCTCAACAATATTAGTTGAGCACTCACCTAATGGAGCTTCCCATGTCAAACGCCACAGCCCCCAAGATTGCCCTCGTCACCGGCGCGTCCTCCGGTATTGGCGCCGTGTATGCCGACCGTTTGGCCGCGCGCGGCTATGACCTGATCCTTGTCGCCCGCCGCATTGATCGCCTGGACACCCTGGCCGCCCAGCTCACTCAAACCTACGGGCGCAAGGTGCAAACCGTTGGTGCCGACCTGGCAAGCCCCGAAGGCCTGGCCCGCGTCGAAAAACTGCTGGCGAGCACGCCGGATGTCAGCCTGCTGGTCAACAATGCCGGCCTTGCACGGCTGCACCCGGTGACGAAATCCTCGGTGGCAGACTCCCTCATCCAGATCACCCTGAACATCACCGCCCTCACCCGCCTGACCCACGCCGCCTTGCCGGCCATGGTGGCGCGCAATGAAGGCCTGATCATCAACGTGGCATCCGTGCTGGGCCTGCAACCGTTGCCGGTGACCGCGGTGTACAGCGGCACCAAAAGCTATGTGATGGAGTTCAGCCGGGGCCTGCAGGCCGAACTGGCGCAAACCGGCGTGAAGGTACAAATCGTATTGCCATCGGCCACGGCGACGGATATCTGGGAGAGCTCGGGCGTGCCGCTGTCGGCCTTCCCGGCCGAAGCCGTGATGACCACCGAACATATGGTGGATGCCGCGCTGGCGGGCCTGGATCAAGGCGAAAGCATCACCTTGCCATCGGTGGCCGACGGCGCGTTGTGGGACACCTATGAGGCCGCACGCGGCGCGTTGTTCGCAGCCACCCAGAACGGCCAGCCTGCGCCGCGCTATGGGGTTGTTTAAGGCTGGCTAGTGCTCCGAGGGCAATCGATGCGCCGGCATAAACTGCCGGCGCATCGTTTTGGGGCGCCGACAACCCTGGCCAACACGAGGGCAAAAATGCTGCACACCGGCGGGGAGCCGTGGTAACAACGGTGCTGTTTCCTGAGCGCTGCGCTGCTCTAGCGCGACGGAAGATCTATCAGTAAGCTGTTTCACGATATTTATCGAGTTTGTGGACACCCCTCCCTCCCTTGAATCGGCGATAACAACGTGATCGAAGTAACCGAAGTTTCCATTGCGCAGTTGCGGGCTGCGCTCGAGTCCGGCCACACCACCGCGGTTGAGTTGGTTGAGGCTTACCTGGCGCGCATCGATGCGTATGACGCGCCCGGCACGCCCACCGCCCTTAACGCAGTGGTGGTGCGTAACGCTGAGGCGATCAAGGAAGCCCAGGCGTCCGATGCCAGACGCGCCCGGGGCGAAACGCTCGGGCCGTTGGACGGTATTCCCTACACCGCCAAGGACAGTTACCTGGTCAAGGGGCTCACCGCCGCCTCGGGCAGCCCCGCGTTCGCGAACCTGACGGCGTATCGCGATGCCTTCACCGTGGAGCGCCTGCGCGCCGCCGGGGCTATCTGCCTGGGCAAGACCAACATGCCGCCGATGGCCAATGGCGGCATGCAACGCGGCGTGTATGGCCGCGCAGAAAGCCCTTACAACGCAAATTTCCTCACCGCCCCCTTTGCCTCCGGCTCCTCGAACGGCGCGGGCACGGCGACGGCGGCCAGTTTTGCCGCGTTTGGCCTGGCAGAAGAAACCTGGTCGAGCGGTCGCGGCCCGGCGTCCAACAACGGGTTGTGCGCTTACACGCCGTCTCGCGGGGTGATTTCGGTACGCGGCAACTGGCCACTGACGCCGACCATGGACGTGGTGGTGCCTTATGCGCGGACCATGGCCGACCTGCTGGAGATTCTTGAAGTGGTGGTGGCCGAAGACCCGGACACCCGGGGCGACCTGTGGCGCCTGCAGCCGTGGGTGCCGATCCCGAGCGTGACCTCGGTGCGCCCGGCCTCCTACGGCGAATTGGCCGCAGGCCCCGACGCACTGGCGGGCAAACGCCTGGGCGTGCCCCGCATGTACATCAATGCCGACGCCGCAGCGGGCACCCGTGATAATCCCGGCATTGGCGGCCCGACCGGCCAACGCATCCATACCCGCGCCTCGATGATGGACCTGTGGCAAGCCACCCGTCGCACCCTGGAAGCGGCCGGGGCGCAGGTGGTCGAGGTGGATTTCCCGCTGGTGTCCAATTGCGAGGGCGACCGCCCGGGCGCGCCCACCGTGTTTACCCGCGGGCTGGTGTCCAAGGCGTTTCTGCATGATGAGCTGTGGGGCCTCACCGCTTGGGCGCTGGATGATTTCCTGCGCGCCAACGACGACCCCGCACTGAACCGCCTGGCCGACGTGGACGGCCCGCAGATTTTCCCGCATGACCCCGGCACCCTGCCCAACCGTGAAGACGACCTGGCCGCCGGCATGGACGAATATGTGCGCATGGCCGAGCGCGGCATTGCCCCCTGGGACCAGATCGCCAGCGTGCCCGACGGCCTGCGCGGCCTGGAACAGACACGGCGCATCGACCTTGAGGACTGGATGGACGGGTTGGGACTGGATGCGGTGATTTTCCCGACAGTAGCCGACGTGGGCCCCGCCGATGCCGATGTAAATCCGGAATCGGCGGATATCGCCTGGAGCAATGGGGTCTGGGTGGCCAACGGCAACCTCGCCATCCGCCACCTCGGCGTCCCTACCGTGACCGTACCGATGGGCGTAATGGCTGACATCGGCATGCCCGCCGGGCTGACGTTTGCCGGTCGTGCGTACGACGACTCGACCTTGCTGCGCCTGGCGTCGGCGTTTGAATCCACCGGCAGCCAACGCGTGATTCCGCCCCGCACCCCCGCGCTGAAAACCCACCGCTAACACTGCAAAAAGGGTTGCAGCCCCACGGCTGCAACCCTCTTCTACTTCACACTGCTGCCGATTTTTCGCAGCAGCTGGTCGGCTTCCGATTCCGGCGTGAACCGGAACCCCTGCATCGGCGCCAGGCCCAGCACGTCCCGCAGCAGCTCGACCAACTGGTCCTCCGACAGCGTGTTGCGCAACGACAAATACGCCAGCAACAACCGCTCGATCGGCACGCCCTGGTCGCACGCAATCTCAATCACCGCCAGCAGGATAAAGCGCAGTCTAATTTCCCGTTCCGTCGGCCAAACTTCCTTTCGCTTTCCCACTGCAAGGCACCAGTTTCTAGAAAAAAACCGAGGCTATTGCCAAGCCCCGCCTGTTTCAACCGTTCGTTGAACGTATCGAACCGATCCTACAGAAAACAGGGAAACGCCCCACACAAAGCGATTGCCCTGCACTGCCCCCCCTTTTGCGCCGAAACGTATCACCCGGTAACAGGACGCACTGCTTTGGTGTATCGCCACGCGACGTGGACAGTTTTGCTCATGATAAAACCGCTCTGGCAGGCCACTCTGCAAACATTGGCACGATAAACGCTAATGCATAAATAACTGATTGTTGAACAATCCTGGGTACTCCTACCGTTTCACCGCTGAGGATACGAACATGCAAAAAGGTTTGATGGGCAACACCACCCTGCGCAACCTGGCACTGACGGCCGCCCTGGCTTGCGTCGCCCCGCTGTTGAGCGCCGCAGAAATCAAAGGCGTGCTCAAGCAGGGCGAGCTCTCGGTGGGCTCAGACCTCACTTACCCGCCCTACACGTACCTGGAGCAAAAAGAGCCTGCCGGTTTTGATCCCGAGTTCATTCAACTGATCGGCAAGCAACTGGGGCTTAAGCCGCGCTTTGTCGACACCCGCTTTGCCAACCTGATTCTGGGGGTGAACGCCCAGCGTTTCGACCTGATCGCGTCGGCCCTATACGTGACCCCGGAACGGGCCAAACAGGTGGAGTTCCTCAGCTACCTGAAAACCGGTTCGGCGCTGATGGTGCTGGCCTCCAGCGACTTTAAACCCCAGCAACCGCAAGACCTGTGCGGTAAACGCGTGGGCTCGATCAAGGGCGCCTCCTGGATCCCCAAACTCAACAAGGTTTCTGCCGAGTACTGCCTGCCCGCTGGCAAGCCTGCGATCGAATCACGCGAATTCCCGACCTCGCCGGAAGCCGCCCAAGCGCTGCTGGCCAAGGCCGTTGACGTGCAGATGGAAGACCCGGCCGTGGCCAAGATCATGGTGGAAAAACTGCAAGGCAAAACCGTGATCAGTTCCACTGAGGTGATTTACCCGGTGGTGATCGGCTTGGCCGTGCGCAAGGGGGACCAGGCGCTGCTGGACGAACTCAACACCGCCTTCGCGCAGATCAAAAAGGACGGCAGCTACGCGCAGTTGCTCGCGCGCTACAACCTGGCCGAACCGAGTGCTGACGACATCCAGGCCGCACTGGGCACCACCGCGCCTTGACACCTCACGCACAGCACATTCGGTAGCCAATAACGCGGAGTCAGCACATGCAATTTGATTGGCACTACACCCTGGGCTTGATCGGGAACGGCGACTTCTGGCGCGCCGTCGGGACGGTGGTCGAGCTGAGCCTGGAAACCTGGCTGCTGGGGATCGTCCTCGGGTTTTTTCTGGCGTTGGCGCGCCAGTCCCCGCGGCGCTGGCTGCGGGAGGCGGCCGGGCTCTATATCTGGTTTTTCCGCAGCCTGCCGCTGCTGGTACTGCTGATCTTTGTGTACAACCTGCCCCAGGTTTACCCCGCCACCAGCGCGGCGCTGTCCAACCCTTACTCGGCCGGGCTGATCGCGCTGGTGCTGAGCGAGGCTGCGTACATCGCAGAGATCCATCGCGGCGGCCTGCTGGCCGTAGCCAAGGGGCAACTGGAAGCGGGCAAGGCCCTGGGCATCGGCTACCGCGGCGTGCAGCGCTTGATCGTGGTGCCGCAGGCGTTGCGCGTGGCGCTGCCGACGCTGGCGAACGAGTACATCACCATCGTCAAACTGACCTCGTTGGTGTCGGTGATTTCGCTGTCGGAGATCCTGCTGGTCGGCCAGCAGCTCTATACCCAGAACTTTCTGGTGATGGAGACGATGCTGGCCGTGGCCTTCTATTACGTGCTGATCGTCACGGTGTTCAGCCGCCTGTTGCGCGTGCTGGAAAACCACTTGGACGTGACCCGGCGCGCCCCCAAGACCGTCGCCCCCGCCGCGCTGGAACAGGTGGCGACCCGGCGCGCTGCCAGCCAGGCAGAGCCAGGCGAGTTTGCCTTGCAGGCACGCGGCGTGCGCAAGGCGTATGGCGAACTGGAGGTGCTCAAGGGCGTGGAACTGAGCGTGCGCTGGGGTGAAGTGGTGTCGATCATTGGCCCATCCGGCTCGGGCAAGACCACGCTGATTCGCACGATGAACGGCCTGGAAGCGCTCGATCACGGGGAAATAACCCTACAGGGGCAACCGTTCCTGCGGGGCACCCGCGAACCGCTCGGCGCACTGGGCAACAAGGCGCATCAGCAAGGCATCGTGCACATCGGCATGGTTTTTCAGGGCTTCAACCTGTTCCCGCACAAGACCGCACTGGAAAACGTGATGCTCGCCCCGGCGTATCACGCCCATGGCAGCCAGGATGAACTACGGTTGTTGAGCCTGGCCTTGCTGCGCAAGGTCGGGATGCTGGAGCACGCGGGCAAATACCCGCACCAACTCTCGGGTGGCCAACAGCAGCGCGTGGCGATTGCCCGGGCACTGGCGATGCGCCCCTCGGTGATGCTGTTCGACGAGCCCACCTCGGCCCTGGACCCGGAACTGGTCGGCGATGTGTTGGCGGTGATCGAGGAACTGGCCCGCGAGGGCATGACCATGGTGATCGTGACCCACGAAATGAACTTCGCCTTCAAGCTGTCCGACCGGGTGGTATTCATGGAGCGCGGTGAGATCATCCAGGACGCCGCGCCACGCGTCATGCTGCAAGAACGCAGTGAACGCATGGCCAAATTCCTCAAAGACGTACAACTGGCATGAGCCAGCGGAGCCAACCATGAACCCGCCCAAGGAACACAGTGTGTCGCTGGCAGACCAGGTCGCCATGGAACTGCGCGAAGACATCATCGGCGGGCGCTTGCTGCCCGGCATGCCGCTTGTGGAAAGCGAACTGGTCAATGCCTACAACGCCTCGCGAAACACCGTACGCGAAGCACTGCACCAACTGGGGCGCGAAGGCCTGGCCAGTTACGTGCGCAATAAAGGCGTGATGGTGCGACGCATGGGCATCGACGACGTGCGCGATCTGTTCAAGGTGCGCCGAACCCTGGAACTGCAAGCGATCGCCGTCAGCAAGCCCCTGCGCGAATACCAGTCGGACCTGATGCTGGACGCCATCGAAGCGGCGCAACTGGCGCAGGAGCGCGAGAACTGGCAAGCCTTCGGCACCCACAGCCTGCGCTTTCACCAGCACATCGTCGGCCTGATGCGCAGCCCCCTGCTCGATGATTTCTTTACCCACATCACCGCACAAATGCGCCTGGTGTTTTCCAACGCGCCCAGTGAAGAAGGCTTCCAGAAACCCTGGCTGGAGCGCGACCGGCATATCCACGACTTGCTGGTGGACGGTCGCAAACAGGCAGCCGAAGAAGCCATGAACAGCTACTTGAACGACTCCGAACGCGTGCTGCTGGACATCCTCGGCAGCCATCCCAAGCACTGAAAAAGAGGTTTACCCATGTACAAGGATTACCCCGCCGCTTACCAGGTAAGCAAAGGCGCCGCGCTGCAAGTCGACAAACCGTTTTACGACCGCGTGCGCGAGCGCCAGGATGGCCGCACGCTCATCGAGCAATTCGAGGTGCCGATCCGCACCGGCCGCGCCTGGAAAGTACCCGCAGGCCACGTGTTCCGCGTGACCACCCCGGTGGGCCCGCAAGTCGGCGACTTCAACGTATGGAACGCCAACGATCCGCGCGAGCGCATGTGGGCCTCACGCACCCGGCAACTGCAAGGCGCGCACGTGACCACCTATGACCGCCTGTGGTCGAACCTGCCCTTTTTGCGCCCGCTGCTCACCATCACCGACGACAGCCTGGCGGACTACGGCATCGACGAACACGGCGGGCGCCTGCATGACCTGCTGGGCACGCGCTGCGACCCCTACGTGAACAAGATGCTGACGGGCGAAGACTTCCATCATCACTGCCACTCCAACCTCACCCGCGCGGTACTGCCCCACGGCCTGACCGAGTTTGACGTGCACGACGTGCTGAACATTTTCCAGTGCACGGGGCTCAATCACGACGACATGTACTTCATGAAAGCCTGCCCGGCCAAACAGGGCGATTACCTGGAGTTTTTCGCCGAAATTGACGTGCTGTGCGCCCTGTCCACCTGCCCGGGCGGGGATTTGTCACTGCCCATGTGGGGCCCGGACGCAGAAGACCCGCTGAAAGTGTGCCGGCCGCTGGGGGTTGAGATTTACCGGCTGGATGAGGAACTGCTTGAAGGCTGGAAACAGCCGGAGCGGGCCAGTTATAACGGCAACCATGGGTTGTTGATTGCCAAGGCGGCGTGGGAGAAATAGGTCATGGGGGCGCGCCGGGGTGAGGGTTCATTCCGGCGCGAGGTGTTGGGGTGTTTTGAGCCAGGAATCGGGATCAGCCGTCCTGCTGATTAACCACTGCCTTGAGCAAGCGCTGATTAAAAAATCACCAATCGTCGATCCCCTACGTCCGGCAGGGCCGAAGACGTACATACATTCTTCTTGTATTTGATAGCTTAAAGCCACCAAGCGGCACGCCTCACTCGCTGAGCCGCCTTAGAAAAGACGTGGACGTCTGGCAATTACCTTTCGGTGAATTGTTTCTATCAGGGAAGAGGATCTGAAGCGGGTGACCACCCCCACTCCTCCATAGTCAATCGCTCGGCCATGCATTCGAGCCTATGACTAGACCTGCCCGACCAAACGTTAAGCACTGGTGATTTCCTGGGAGCGCTGTTGGGCGATCAAACGTCTTTACCCGGGAGCACCCTGAGGAAATGGATGCCGGAAACCATTCAATAGACGGGGCGAACTCCGAAAAGCCATACGAGTAGGAACTTAAATATGGAGATTTACAGTATGTCAGCTCAAGAAAAACACGTTGGTGCTGGTGGATGGACTCCTTACTACGAACTGACTTCGGAGGATAAAAAGGTATTCGACCAAGCCTTGGAAGGCTTTGTGGGAGTGACCTACACGCCTGAGACGGTTTCGACTCAGGTGGTCGCTGGCAAAAACTATCGCTACTACTCCAAAGCACAGCAGCCGGGTTCGCCAGGAACCTGGACGGCAATAGTGGAAATCTACGCGCCGCCGCAAGGTAAACCTCACATTACCCAGATCATACGGATCTAAGCGCGTGTAAGACCCTTCGGGCCACGCGGGAAATGCGGGGTCCGAAGGCTGATCGGTTGTTTCTGCCGATCTTGGCAATGACGGGGGGCAGGGAAAAATCTCCAACGCGCGCAACTCTCCGAAATTCGCCCACATTTGCGGCGTTAGCGCGATTTGGTTGCCTGACACTATTTGGCACTCGGGCGAAAGCTGTGGAGCCCTAGCCGGCAGGAATATCCGACACCCATGAGTGTTCGGAGTATGACGCCAACGGCACCGCGTTTTGGCTGAAGGTCGAGGGTGACTCAATTACGGCGCAGTCGGGTATAGCATCTCTGAAGGCACCCGATCCTGGTGGACACCGAGGCAGAGGTTGCACCAGCAAAGCTGGGGGTGGCCAAGCTGCCCGAATCGTTCCAAATGAACGCCGAAGACGACGGCGACGAATAACCCACCCTACTCGCTGCATCCTTGAACCCGGAGGTAACAACGATGCAGTGCACTGCTTTAAAGGGTGGAGTTGATCCATACCATTCGGAGTGAAACTAATCCATAAAGCCAGACTTAAAAATCACCCAAACACCTTAAAATCAATATTCACCATATCTTGACCAGCCCCTCCAGGCTGGGAAATTTTTATATCAAAATAGTTGAGCGCCTTAGTCACCTGCCCAATAGCAAGGACCTCACTGGATAATGACAGATGTACCTGATAGGTGGTATTAATCCGCGGGCCTGTGAATAGAATACGGTATATGAATCGCCCCGGGTTTTCTAGACACTCTCCAGGCTCGCTGCGTAACGCTTTTCAAACTCTACCGGTGACAGCTGATTGTTGAAACTGTGGCGTCGTTTTGGGTTGTAAAACATCTCGATATAATCGAACACATCATCCCGAGCATCCTGGCGTGTAGTGTAGATTTTACGCTTGATCCGTTCCCGCTTTAGCAACTGGAAAAAGCTCTCCGCCACAGCGTTGTCGTGGCAGTTACCTCGACGACTCATGCTGGCTACCAGGTTGTTAGCTTTCAAGAAGCTTCGCCAGTCTGAGCTGCTGTACTGGGCGGATTCAACCGGTCGTCGCAACACCTTTATCGAGGTGTTTATGGGACGACCC